>JAITST010000384.1 GCA_031287585.1 Planctomycetaceae bacterium
CTCTAACCTTTTGGTTACTGATGTACGCTAAATACCTGTCCCGTTGTTCTTGTATTCTCGTCCACAAACCGAAAAACCCTGACCGCTCCAACGGTCAGGGCTTTGAGATGTGTGCAGAGGAGAGTAACTGCACACAAAACTTGTAAACGTGACGTTTTATCGTAACGACAAAACGTACACTCATCCGCGATGGTTAGTTTCTGTCACTAAAACTATCAACGCGGGTTGAAGCGGTTTACCATTCTGTCAACCGCTATGTTCATTTTCTCTTCGGTGTCATAAGTTCCGTTTGCTATTTCGGCACGTACTCTGTTCACCAAGTCCAAACGCACACCGCCTAGTTCCTGTGAACCGCCTATATTCTCCATTTGGCGTGCTGCGGCGGAAAACTTAACGTCGTCAGTCTTTGCCAGCGATGCTGGTTGAATCGCATTTTGCGGTGCTGTTTTTGTTACACCAGTTGTCGCAAACGTGTTTTGGATTGCTCCGATACTTGAAATGTTCATTGTAACTCTCCTTGTGAAAATCGTTATAAGTTGCTTGGGTTCCAATCCCTAGTTCAGTCGTCCACTTGGCGGCTGTGCGAAGTTATACGTTCGATGTTGAAAATGGTTCGCGTAAAAAAATAATTTTTGTAACATAATCTTCAACGCTGCGTTTTATTGTCTCCCGCAACTGACTGATTATACATCGTTACGCAATTGAGGCGTGTAAATTTTACCGATTCACGCGGCTTTCAACAACATTTCGTAACCGTAACAACTAAATAACGTCACCATTCATGGATTCAGTAGGTTCTGATAACGTAACGGAACCGGCAAACGTTACTCATTCAAATTAAATTGTTCAAACAACAAACTCAACGCAATTTTGCCAGACGGTAGTTGTTACGCCGACTGGAGATTATGCCAAAATTTCCGGGTTTTGCCAATACGAAAATGACTACTTTTTTAACATTTTTCGATAAAATTGGTAAAAATATACGATTTTACCAAATAACCGAGAAAAATATAGTATGTTTTATGTTGAACCCGGTCTTGCGGACGTTCATTGTGAACACCGTGTTTTTCCGGTTTGTTTGTCGTATGTTTTTGAAAAGAGGTTATTATGGACCCATTAATTAGCAATGCAGTTTTGCAGCAACAACAGCAAACGCAACTGCAAGTTCAGATGTCGGTTATGAAAAAGACGCTGGACACGCAGAAAATGCTTGGCGAAGTTGTTCTTGGTTTGTTAGAAGGTGCGTCACTCGCAACTCCGGGCAAATCAGTTGACAGTGGTCACAACTTCGACGCATACGCATAATGCGGGCAATTAGTTGCTCAACACAGATTAACCGGCTACACCTTTCGGGGAGCAGCCGGTTATGTTTTCTATGGTAGGCATTTTTGATTGTTCGTAAAGTTCGTTATAAAAGCGGCACACGCCCGAATTTATACATCATTGCCATTGCAACGTCGGGTACGGGAAAGGACTATATCCGAAAGGTCAACAAACACATTCTATCAACAACCGGACAATTAGAAAAAGTCGGTGAATCTATCGCGTCCGGTGAAGGAATGGAAGATGAAATCTTATGCCATAAGAAGAAATTGTTTCAGACCGATGAAATTCAAACATTGATTCACGGCATCACAGCGGGTAAAAACAACAGCAACCTTGATTACGCAGCGTCTCAACGCATAATGACGCGGCTGTACTTATTCCGTTTATAACGGATTTTGCGGTTTCGGCGATAGAATTTACGTCTTTCTGCAAACTTTCCGCCTTTTGTACTTGCCTCTCAATAGAATTTTGTGCAAAATTATCCATTCCAACACTTGCTTGTTTAATGCTTGCGGCAACGTTGTCGATGGTATTTTGTATCTCCTCGAATTTTTCCAGTACCAAATTGACACTGATTGAAAGGGTCTCGGTTGCCATAATGATATTCCGTATTATTAAACATTTTTTTAGCTATGACGAATTTGATGAACAATCTATTTTTCTTTGGTGTCCGATTTTTGGATTTATAATGGCTCTGTGGACACCTTTAATGCTTTGCACGGCTTGGTTTAGCGACGAAATTTATATGAAAGTCAATGGCATTTTAGGTATTATTTTGGTCGATTGTCCTATGCTCTATTCGTTGTATTTAATGGATAGAAAACACTCTCACATTATCGCTAAAAGTGTAACCGCCCAAAAAAAACGAATTAAAACAAGCGGTAATTTATTCCATCGTGTTGTGTGGTTTGTTTCCGGTGCTTGGATTCAGGCTGTCGTTGAAAAACACAAACAGGAACAACAGGACGAAAACGGCGATAATTTCGGTTAGCATTCTTTCACCGCTTGTTGTAACTGGTTCAAAATTTGTTTTTTCAACGCTGGCGGTAACATTATAATTTTCTTTTGTTTCTTCTTTGTGCCTCGATACACAAAACTTGCGTATCTTGTTTTCGCGGTGATAAAAAAATCAAACAATATCGCGGCTTGCGGAATACGTATTATGAAAAGTTAATTACAAATGGTTTCACACCGAAAACCGTACAAAAAGACATAACGTGGCTTAATACGTTGCTCAAACGGGCGAAAAAGTCGTGAGAATTGTTTGAGTGGCACGTAGTTAGACGACGCTTTTGTTGGGTAACTGGTGGGAATCGTCGAGCGAACACGCAAGATGTAATGTGAATAACGTACAGTATTATATATTTACTGGCGGTTCGGTCTCGTGAAGATGGCGAATGCCCGGATGATTCGGTATGCCGACGACTTCGTTATAATGGCGAAGTACGTAGGCAACACTATCAAGAACTGGGTGGAAGTCAA
>JAITST010000387.1 GCA_031287585.1 Planctomycetaceae bacterium
GAAACTATTGTCGCAAACTTCGTCGAAGACCCCGGAATGTTACGCGCGTAAAACATACTGTTAGGCCAAAACGAGTTACTGCCGTAGTATTCGACTTGGTTCGTTCCGTCGGGATTCATATTGAACAGAATACGTGTGAAGTAATGCGGCGTGTCGATGTATTCCCAACGGAGATAGAGGATGCGACCGTTCGGCAGGAGTGTCGGACACCAATCCTGGTCTTGCTCGAACGTTAGTTGGCGAATTGTCTTACCGTCGGTTTCAAGACGATAAATGTTACCGACTTGCGACGAACCATCAATGCACGGAACGCCCATCATATTCGCGGTCGATACGAATATCGTTGAACCGTCCGGCACATAACAACCTTCGACATTGTCAACGTCATCTCCAACGTGCGGCGTGACTTGTTTGAAACCGGTTCCGTCAACGTTCAACTCAAATACCTGCCACGTTTTGTTTTCGGATAACGCGGTGACAAGCATCTTGTCCGCGTTCCAGTGCAGATTGATGTCGCCTACAAACGAGCCGTTCGGTTCTTCGATAACCGTTATCGCGTCACCTTGCGGATTTTGCGGATTAACTATCGCCAGCGAGTTACCGTAACCATGTTTGCCGCGCGCGGCGTTGGAAATCCAGTTTGACGTTAAACCGTCTGCTTTCGCGCGGCGGAACAAGAGTTTGTCGAACTTCATTAACGGGTTGGCGAGCAACGCTTCTTTGCGGAATTCGCCGAAACTTTTTAGCAGCGCGATAACAGATTGTTGCCCGGCGGGCGGCTTCACCGCGTTATTTTTCATTACGCTGTTAAGTTCGGTTGCGAATTTTTCGTACCGGGCAGCGAAACGTTTACCGTCGTACTGGTCGGGAAACTTGCGTGTTAAGTCGTCGATAGCGAGTTTGAGTTGTTCGGGATTTTCGGCAGCCCGGACAACATCTTCACCGACCGTTTCGTTTAATACTCTTTGAAAACGTTCACGTTCGCGTGCGTCGAGCCACGCTTGACGTTCTTGTTCTGACGAAAACAGATTCGGGTCATTCGGGTCGGCGAGGAGTTGTATTTCGAGGAACGATGCCCAACTACTTGCTTTGTTTTCTTTCTTCGCGGGGTCGCCGGCTTTCGACGGATAGGAACGCCAGATTTTGAATTCTACCCAATCGTATTTGTTATCGCCGGTGACGTGTTTACCAGACTCGTCCGCGAACCGGCTTAGATAACCGCCGGTGTTCGCGCCGAGAATTTTGTCACCGGATGTGAATGTTGCTTCGGCGGGAAACTTCGGTAAATCGCCCGGATTCGCGGCGTTGTTTGCGAGACGGATTTCAAAGTCCTGATTAGAACGGCTGTCAATGTTACCGGAGTAAAGTAAGATTTCGTGGATAGTTTGCGGTTTACCGAGATAATAGACAAGTGTTGACGGGTGTCCGTTTATTGCAACACGACCATCGCCGCCATAAACTCCAATCTCGCCATCAACCAAATCACGCGGGTGGTCAACACCATCCGCCCGAACGAGTTTTGTATCGGGCAGTGATAAAAGGTTCAAATCACGATTAGCCCGCACATCATTTCGCAACTCGCCAAAGGTATTCTCATACCACGCCTGATGAGTCAAGACAACCTGAGAAAAGGCGGAGGAAGCCGATGTGAGAAAGATAAAACACAAAGCAACAAAAGTAGAAAATGTTTTTGTCATTGGTCTAAATTGGTTAGGGGATTTACTGCGTCGTTGTCCCAAACATAAAGTATTTGGAAACGTAATCCGGTCATTCTACACAGTTCAGAAAAATTTTGCAAGGTGAGGGGAAATTTTTTTACCTACTTCCTTACCTACCTGTGAAAAAAGAAATAATCCACAAAACACTAAAATTCACGCATATATTGCCCCAATAAACATTAATGTAAGAAACTAAAGTTAAAACTTTTTCTAAAATAAACGATTCACCCCGATTGACCGATTGGGCAATTTTGATACAATGGTGTATTAAAATAATATAGTGAATGTCACAATATGCAACACTTACTGTATTACGCCAATTATGGCAAACTAGAAATGTTTTCCTAACCCGATGTTGTATAACAACTTAAAGCAATTCGCTATAATTAGTACCATTGGTACAATAATTGCAGCAAATCACTCGACTATTAAGGCGGCTAAATTTTAGGCAACAAATAATAAGATGTAAGGCAAATTTGTGGAGTTTGCTTTTGTTAATAATTAGTATGTTGCTTAAATTATAGTTACTGAAAAAGTCAATTGTAAATACTCACACGTTGTGAGTAATTTTTTTCCTGCTCGGTATGTTGCCGACGGGATACAATTTTTTTAACATCCTTTAAGAAAGGAAAATTATGAGACGCAAATTTCTCTCTCTCTCTCTCTCTCTTGTAGCATCCTTGATGCTGATGCTCAACACTGCTAATGCAGATATCATCTGGTCGATTAATGCGCCGGAAGGTAAGAAGGATCAAACTGGTTCGGTTGCGATTTCTCACGGTGCTGGTGACAATTGGATTGGCAATCCCCAAGGAAAAGGGGCATCGTGGGATGTTACCACGGTAGGAAAAGGTGTTTTGCAGCAAGCGTATTTCAGCATCGAACTTGATGTTAGTAAATTCGCTCCAGAAGGCACTGACTACCTCCTCTTTGAGTTTAGACCGGAAGATGTTGTGAATAACTCTGTCTCTGGTATACAAAGTATCAAATTGTTTGGACAAGCGGTGCAGTCTATTAACGCTAAAGCGTATGAAGATAATGGCTATACCCCGCTGTATGTAGAAGGATCTAACGTTGGGAGATTCGATTATGACAAAGGATATTACTTCGATGTGAGTTCTTTGCTTAGTGGGGATAGCACCACTATCTCATTTAATGTCTATTTGAAAGGTTCTTCTCTCGATGAAAAATTGGCAGGCGCATGGACGGTGAACATAACGGCGGGCAGTATTGTTGAAAACGACAATGCCACACCGGAACCGGCATCATTGCTGATATTCGGTCTTGGTCTTGCTGGTCTCGGCTTGGCTCGTCGCCGGATGAGTAAGTAGTCCAATCATTGTTTGAGTTCGGACTTAGATAGAAGAGAGAGAGGCGGGGGCGTAAGTCCCCGCCTTTTTTGTTATACCGAAATAACCGTAGACTAAAGTCTACGGTTAATAAAGTGTAGTCGCTAGCGCGACTTAATAACCGTAGAATAAATCCTACGGTTATTTGCCTCCTTGCCCCGTAGGGGCATCCCTTTGAAGGTGCATTTAATCTGTTTCATACAGAATAACTGCCAATCGAACCGTTCACCAGCATAACGGTTCAAAACAAGTATGTAGTCCCGATAGGGACGATATGTCGGTAGAAAATATGCTAACAAGAATACAAGTCCCGTAGGGATGAAATGTCGGTTAAACGGTCGTCACC
>JAITST010000441.1 GCA_031287585.1 Planctomycetaceae bacterium
TCATAAAAGAAAATCGTTTTTCCCTCGCCCGCACCGAGCGCGAATGTGTTGCCGTTGCCGTCATTGCCCAGATAGATTGCGTTGGGATCGTTGGTTGTCGCGGAATTTTTCTTATTTCCCCGAAAAGTCAAATTGCCGTCCTTCGCACTGATATAAGTATCGCGGGCAATACTCAGTGCGCCGCCTTCACTGGCTGCTTCATTGTTGAGGAACTCGGTGCCGCTCATATCGGAATAACTCCCAACGCCATCCGCGCCGAAAAAATAAGTCGCATTGACAGCACCGCCGTTGTTACTTGATTTATTGCCGTCGAATGTGGAGCCGCGGATGTTCCCGATGAAATCGCGCACTCTTACCGCGCCGCCGTTGCCGCTACCGGCTGTATTTGAGGTGAACTTGGAGTTTTCGATGTCGCCGATGAAATCTCGACTGACATGGATCGCGCCGCTCACGTCGGCTTTATTGCCGGTGAATTCGGAGCCGTTGATGCTGCCGTTGAAATCGAGTTGGACATACAGCGCACCGCCGTCGCCATCGACTGCATTGCCGGTGAATTCGGAGTTGTTGATGCTGCCGCTGAAATAGCCCTGAACCCACAGCGCACCGCCGTCGCCGGAAACTTCGCCGGTTCCGGTTTCTGTGAAACTGAGATTGCTGATGCCGCCGTTAACAAAGCCGTTGCCAAAAGAAAAAAAACTGAAGGTACCGTTTTTTGTCAACTTGTTACGGTCCGGGTCATTGCCGGTCAAATTGATACCGTCGGCGCCCAAGCCGCTGCTGAATATCTCACTCTCGAACGTTATCGGTGCCGTATTGACAAAATTGAGATGGTCGTTGTCAAAAATAAATCCTGAAATGGATGCAAGGTCTCCCCAAGTATTAATCGTATAATCCGTTGCCTTCGCCGCCCCGCCGCTCAACAACGTGAGCAAGACAAGCGCCAAAGTGAAACTGCGTAACCCTGTGTTAAGATAGGTAACTTGGGGGGGGGGGGCAAAGTTTGGGGGAGTTTGAACATTGGTTTTGTCTCCAATAATAAGGACAGGCGTTTCCGAAATAGAAACGCATAGAGCGTCAATCGGCGGCAACGGCGGGAAACGTGAAAATAATTCCGGCTGGCGCAACGGGCTATCTAATTTGTACAGATTGACTTTTTTGTGCAGGTGGGGGAAATTTGGGTTATTTTGCGCACGTAGGCACGGAGTTCACAGAGGGATTGTTTTGATTTTAGATTTATGATTTTGTTTCTCCGTGCGCAACATCGTTTATTTCTCATTTTTTTTCACAGGTAGGGGAGGTTGGGTAAAGGGTAGATAAAAACTACTATCCTCATCTACACTTAACTATCTCTCACGTTGACGAACTGCAAACTGCCCACATTCCGGGCGATTCTTCCAGTTCCAACCGGAACCGATAATCCTCCGGCGGGAACGAGAATAGTTTTTCCTTCAACGCTTCTACCCGAAACTTTTCCAGCAGCGTTGTACCGAGATTTTCGGCGGTCGGGTTTTCTGTTTCCTTCGGTAGAAACGTTAGACCGTCGAGTTGACTTAACAAACGTTTGAGTATCCTAAACGCGGCGAGGAAGTCAACCACGTAGCCGGAACTGTTGACAGGTCCCGCGATTTCAAGGTTTGTACGAAATGTATGACTGTGAACTTTCTCAACTTCGCCGTTATCAAAGCGAATCGCGTGTTCAGCAGAAAATGACAGTTCGGGATGCGTTAAACGAATAGCGTATAGCATGTCAATATATTGTAAAAAGTTTTTGTGAAAAAACGCGGCGGTGATTGTCGTAATAAAACAGAATTTAGACAATAGCAGTTTTGACAAACTCTACACCATAAAATATCCACGCAACGACCAACTGGCTTAAAAAAGTGTCCATAATCCTACCTCACTTGAAAACATTCAGACTTAACAACCTATCTTTTTCGTTTCCTCTATCTTAACTGTTAAACTCTATCGTTTGTAACGAATTTTCCGGTTCTTTGTTTTTTTACTTTTATATTGATTGTCCTTGTCCGATAACGGTGACTGATGGAGTGTGTTCAGTTTTATTCTGAATTTTGCAATTTTGGGAGGGTGAATTTATGATTTCTCGTTGGGTTTTAACGATTTTAGCGATTTTTATTTCGCAAGTCGTTGTTTCGGCGGCTGAACCTTCGGTGTTGACTCCGGTTCGTACCATTGAACTTAAAACGCTGCTTGATGTCTCGAAACGTGTTCCTACTATAACCGCTCTTGCCATCGACAAAACCGGTGAGCGGATAGCCATTGGCGGTGACGAGGGTACCGTCCGTTTGCTAGACACTACCAACGAGAAAATTATTTGGGAACAACGCAAATATACAGAGCGGATTTTGGGTGCGGCTATTAGCAACGACGGTAAACTATTGTTGACGGTTGACCAAAAGGGCAACATCAACAAGTGGGACGCGGCGAACGGGAAACTAATCAATTCGCAGGTTTCGACAATTCGCGGTGTACAGAATGTCGCAATCAAACCAGACGGGACGGAGTTCGCAATCTGCGGTTACGATGATACTGTCATTTGTTACAGCATCGCCGACGGCAAGCAAACGTTTTCGCTTAAAGCACCGTCAAACGGAAATCGCAGCATAAGTTACTCACCGGACAACAAGTTACTTGCGGTCGCGGGACGTAGCGGCGTTATACGTTTGTGGAACTGCGAACCGAACTCGCCGAATAAAACGCTTGCACGCGATTTACCCGGTGACGAACGCCGCGTGAACGCAATCGCGTTCAACACTACCGGCTCGCAACTCGCGTCGGCAGGCGAAGGTCCTTCAATCCTCATTTGGGATACGGCGACTGGCGGGAAAATCAAACAACTCGCGGAACGTCCGGGCAAAACGTTTTCGTTGCTCTTTTGTAACGACAGCATACTCGCGTCCGGCGAAAGTGATAACGTAATCCGCGTTTGGAATTTGCGAAACGATACACGAGTCGGAGATTTGCTCGGACACACGGGAACGGTAGCGGTACTGGTTTACAATCAGGTGAGCAAGCAAATGGTTTCCGGTAGTTTTGATACAACGGTACGTTTTTGGACGCATTAACAAAAAACTAATTACAAAAAACTTACACGGCATAACTTAACCATAACATTTTAGGTTTTACTATGGGCATATTCAGTTTCTTTGGTACTAAAAAGAACGTTGTATCGAGCAAATTTGCGACCCGCGTTTGCCAATTTGAACAGTTGGAATCACGCGAGTTGTTGTCAATCAATCCGCTGTCACCGCCGCCGGAAATTAATGTCGGTATCGTTTTTGTTGAGAACTATAATCCGTCTGCCGGTCACTCCAACGACGGCGACTTATTCACGGTTACGTGGAACGGCGGTGCGGACGGTACAACGTTAGACCGTCTCGAAATCGACACCAGCACTGCCGCCGGTCAGGTATTCTTCAGCATACTCGGAAACTTTGTCGGTGACTACAACAACTTCGCGCCGTTCGCAATCTTTCAAAACGACGGAGGAATCGGTGTCAGCGTTGGCGGTGTCGAAGACGGCGGCACGCTATTAATCTTAAACTTCACAAACTTCACCGCAGGAAAAACGCTCGTATTTTCAATTGATGTCAACGAATACACCACCGATTCGTTAATCACTGACATTGTTGACGGCAAAGAACTAGAAGGTACAACTGTCCGGACAACTTTCTCTGCCGACGACTACGAATCAGAAGTCATTGAGCAACAGTTCCTCAACAAATACACAATCATCGAAGAACTCGCGGACGAATTACCGCCCGACGGTAACGGCATAACGAATCACAGTTTAATGGCGGGAACATCCGTTAGCGGTTTGCAAGAAAACCCGCTCAAAGGTTCGATAAGCGGTCACGTTTACGAGGACAATAACAATGACGGCGTTTTCGACCAGAACGAAGCCGGGGTGTTCGGTGTCGAATTAAAGTTGCAAGTCTGGGATGCGGTTAACAATTGTTACGTTGATGTTGACGGAGCGGTGACAACGACCAATGCGTCCGGTTTCTACGAGTTCAACAATCTCGATGTGATGAAGCATTATCGTATCGTCGAAACTCAACCAGCCAACTACGTGAGTGGTAAGAACACCGCCGGTACACTCAACGGCGTTGCGGATGACGCGAACGATTCCATTGACGATATTCCGCTTCAAGCGAACCAGCACGGAGAAAATTACAATTTCGGCGAGTTGCAAAAGGCATCGCTCAGCGGTTACGTTTACGAAGATAACAACAACGACGGCAACCGCGACAACGGCGAGTCGGGAATTGCAAATGTTAAACTTGGTTTGTATGTTCTCACGGAAAACGGTTACGAGTTAGTCAGTTACGCAACGACTAACGAAGACGGGTATTACTCGTTCAACAATCTCGACCCGCTTAAAACGTATAAAATAATCGAAGAACAACAGCCCAGCGGATACTACTCCGGTAAAAATACCAAAGGCACGCTCGGCGGCGATGCGAGTGATTTTGACGACTGGATTACGAGCATCCCGCTCGGCATCGGTCAGTCGGGTGAAGAGTACAACTTTGGCGAGTTGAATAAGACATTGTTTGCCGGTTCGTTAAGCGGTCACGTCTACGTTGACCGGAACAACAACGGTGTGAGAGAAGACGGCGAAGAGGGAATCGGTAATGTCACGCTAACGTTGTGGGTACAGAAAAGCGACGGCACTTATGAAGCAATCAGGACGCAGATAACAGACATAGACGGTTACTACATATTCAGCGGTCTCGACCCGTACAAAATTTACAAAATCACAGAAGTACAACCGACCGGTTACGACGATGGTCTTGACACACATGGTTCGCTTGGCGGTACCGCAGTTAATCCGGGTGACGAGATTTACGGAATTTCAGTTGGTCTAGCGGAACACGGGACGGGCTACGACTTCGGTGAACTCGAAAAAGACACGCCGCCGACTGATAAACCCGGCTCGATAAGCGGGGCGGTTTACCTTGACGCAAATAAAAACGGTTTGCGTGATACCGGCGAAGTTGGTATCGAAAACGTTAAGTTGACGTTGTACAAATGGAACGGTTCATCATACGTTAAAATTGCAGAAACATTCTCCGGCGTGAACGGTGAGTACAGTTTCACCAATCTTGACCCGAACTTGTTCTACGAAGTTCGCGAAACGCAACCGGCAGGATACAATGACGGCAGCGAAACCGTCGGCTCGCTTAAAGGTACGCTGGATGCGAACGATGTTATCTCGGATATTTACGTTAGATCAGACGAACACGGGACGGGTTATAACTTCGGTGAGTTGACAGCAATCGACATTTCCGATGGTGACGGCTCAATTAGCGGTCACGTTTACGAGGACGACAACGACAACGGATTCAAGGAAAATGGCGAACAAGGAATCCCGAACGTTAAACTACAACTTTGCCAGTGGGATGACGAACTTGAAGAGTTTGTTTTAACAACGCGAACGGCAACGACAGACGAAAACGGTTATTACTCGTTCGATAATTTGCCGCCCGGAATTTATTGTGTCACCGAAATACGCGACAACATCGATGACTATTACTGCGATGGGAAAGACCACGTCGGCTCACTCGGCGGCAAACTTTCGACCGAAGCAAGCCGGATTTACGAAATACCAGTCGATGAAAAGGATGCGGGCGCGGACTACGATTTTGGTGAGTTGCGCCGCGGTTATTTGAGCGGTTACGTTTACGTTGACGCGAACGGGAACGGTTCACGCGATAGCGGCGAGAAGGGGATAAGCGGCGTAACATTATCGTTATGGGTTTGGGATGTTGCGACCCAAAGTTATATTAAAACGTCGAAGACAACTGTAACCGACGCGGACGGTTACTACATTTTCGCGGGACTTTGCCCGTCGAAAAAATATCGTATCGTAGAGACACAACCAGCTGCATACGACGACGGCGATGAAACCGTCGGTTCGCTTAACGGTAACAGATACGCAAGTCCTGCCGACATCATTGACGAGATAGAGATGCCGGTTGCCGGTAAAGGGGAGAACTATAACTTTGGTGAGTTGGTGAAGATGGTAACACCACCGCCGCCGCCGCCAATAACGATGGTCACTCCGCCGTCGCCGCCGTCACTCGGTTTGTTGCCCGCAGGCGGCGCGGCGGGTGGTTATGCCGCTCCCGCACCGCTTGCGTGGTCGCCTGCTGTTCAAGCTGGTTTGATGCCGGGCTACGGAGGCGGCGGTCTTGCGCCGGTTAGTTATAGTTGGCATTTGAGCGTTATCAACGGCGGTCATCCGCGCGAGTTGAACGTGACTGGTGAAGATGCGGCAGCGATTGCGGATACGGGGTCGGCAAACGTGTTGTCAGCACGGTTGATTAACGTTGCGTGGAATCCTAATCTCGATGATAACGTTTGGTTTGTTCGTGATAAGTTCGGACGAATCACGCAGCGATTCCGTTTCGGTAACGCGGGAGCGAAACCGATTGTAGGCGACTTTAACGGCGACGGCATCGACGAGATTGCGGTGTTCCACAACGGAAACTGGTATATCGACATCAACGGTAACGGTGTTTGGGACGAAGAGGATTTGATTTGTAATCTTGGTACGGCGGATGACCAACCGCTTGTCGGTGATTGGGATAACGATGGCAAGGCGGACATAGGAATTTTCGGACCTCGCTGGACAGGTGATGAACGCGCGATTGCGGAAGACCCGGGATTGCCGAGTGACTTGAACGGGCGGACAACGGCACGCGCGAAGAGTGCGCCGCCGCACGGTGAAGAGGCGGCAGTAGGTAAGCGGTCAATGAAGCATACCAAACGCGGTGGTGTTCGGTATGACGTTATAGACCACGTTTTCCAGTACGGCGGCAAGGGCGATGTTGCGGTCGCGGGCGACTTCAACGGTGACGGCGTGACGGAGATTGGAGTTTATCGTAACGGAAACTGGTACATAGATTTCAACGGCGATGGTCGCTGGGATCCGAGTGTTGATAAGTTCATACCGGGTGAAGCGGTTGAGGGAGCGGTGCCGGTAGTAGGCGACTGGAACGGCGAAGGAATTGACCGTATCGGATTGTTCGTCAACGGACAGTGGAAACTGGATACAACCGGCGACTTCCAATACGACAAAACGATAGAGTTCGGGCAAGCGGGTGACGTACCGGTAGTAGGCGACTTCAGCGGTGACGGAATATCGGAACTAGCGATATACAGACCGCAAACCCAATCACCGCTGCTAACGCAAAACAACACGCTGCGATCCGTAACCCCAGAACCCTTCGTAGCCCAACAATTCAACCCTGACGCGGAAGCAACACTGCCGGAAAATCTAATGTCCAGACCGGGAAGGACAATCGCAACGCCATACACAAGTACGGCGGTAGATGGACAGTGACGAGAACGGCAAGTCCGCCAACAACAGCCCGCGCTTGTAACTTCGGGCTGTTGTTATACTGAACACGATTGAAAATTGTAATGTTTTTGAGTGTTCATAATAGGCGGTAACGTAGTCGGGCAGTTAAATTTAACCGCCCGCTTCGTTACCGCCTACTATTGCTATGTCAAGAGCGTTTTATTGTTTTACGGTGACTTACCCGCGAGTTCATACAAATCTTATGGCAACTTCTAAAAACTCCACACCATTCCGTTCAGTAGATATCTAAAATTTTACGGGGTTTATTGTTTTGAGTCAATAGGTTTTTAGAAGAATCCTTATCGCATTTTAACTTCTGTCTGTCGCGTTGACCTTTCTCACGCCGCGTAGGTAAATCACAATCTACGAATGTCCGCAACAGAGTTCCGCGTTGGGGCTATTGGGAGTTGGATTCTGTTATGATTTCCTGATGATTTTATTTTTCTGCAAATTATCGACAGCACATATTGACAGTTATGGTGTCATAATGTACAATATGGAACATGTCGATTGTAATGTCATTTTTTACAGGTAGATAAATGTAGGTGATGGCAGATAATTTTTGCCTATTTTTGCCAAACTACTTATTTACTCCATTTTTGGTCTATGGAGTGAGAAACTTGGAGACTTTGCAATCGGCGTACAATACGGAAAACGAAAATAAAAATGACTGATAAAACCTTTAATTTAGACGACCTGTGTGCGTTATCGAACATCAGCAAGCGGACAATTCGGTACTATATTCAAATCGGATTATTGGAACGTCCGCACGGCGAAACGAGAGCGGCTCACTATACCGCCAAGCACCTTGACCAACTCCTGCAACTGAAAAAATGGAGCGATGCCGGTATTTCGCTGGAACGAATCCGTGAACTGTTTGCCGGAGACGAAACGCCTGTACCGCCGCGCTGGCAGAAACCGGGAACGGTCGAAGTGCGAAGCCATATCCTTGTGAAGCCGGGTATTGAAATTCAAATCGCACCCGAAGAAGCCGGAATGAATCCCGAACAACTGCGCCAGTTTGTACGTGAAGTTATGGCGTTAGCAGAAAGAACACTTGAATCAGAGCCGCCTACGGTGTCGTAAGCGGTTGTTTGAAAACCTTGTATGTCAACCTTTTACTCATTGGGAGAAAATTATGAAAAAGAAGAAATTGATTGCCTTGCAATCTGTCCAAATCGACGGAACGCTCAACGGTTTGCTGTTGAGTGTAATGCTTCGGCAGCGTTACCGCAACGAAGGAAACAAGAATCAGGAAATGGTTTACACGTTTCCGCTTGGCTACAACGCGGAATTGATGGGAATGGAAGCCCAAATCGGCGAGAAGCGGTTGCAGGCGACTGTGTTTGAACGCAAGATCGCCCGCGAAAAATACGAAGATGCCGTCGTCGATGGCGATTCGCCGATACTCGTCGAGAAATCAGCCGACGGACTTTATACTGCCAACCTCGGCAACGTTGCGGCGAGTGAAGAAGTCATCGTCGAAATCCGTTACGCTCAACTTTTACGTTTCGAGCAAGGGCAAATCCGCTTGAGTATTCCAACGGTCATTGCCCAACGGTACGGCGACGCTTCCGCTTATCTCGCACCGCACGAATCGGTGAACCCTGACATTGCGGCGGAGTATCCGTTGACGTTGCACCTTGACTTGTCCCGTGAATTTTCCCAAGCGAAAATTGCTTCACCGAGTCATTCGATTGGCACGCAACAAACGGAAAACGGCGTGTCCGTCAACGTGGAAGGAAACGCATTTTTAGACCGCGATTTCATTCTCACACTCGAACAGTTGACCGGAACATCGTTTGCCCAGTTGGCGCACGACGGCGAGCAATTTATGGCAATCGCCAGTTTCTGTCCGAAATTGTCAGATACAAAACCGCTGCCGATTGCGTTGAAAATTCTCGTCGATTGTTCCGGCTCGATGGGCGGCGACAGTATCAACGCGGCGAAAAGAGCGTTGCGTTCTCTTGTGCATGAATTGAATGAGACGGATTACGTTTCGTATAGCCGATTCGGCAGCGGTGTCCAACGTTCCAGTGCAACCTTGCAACAGTGTACTGCCGACGCGGTGAAGCAACTTGACAAAAATATCCAAGCAACTGATGCCGATTTGGGCGGGACGGAAATGGAAGCCGCTTTGCTTGACACGTTCAAGATAGGCAAGCCGAAAGAGGAATGTCCGCCGCCGTTTGTGCTGCTCATCACGGACGGCGAAATATGGAACACCGATAACGTGATTGCGCAATGTATCAAGTCGGGACACAGGATTTTTGCTATCGGTGTCGGTAGTTCGTCGGCGGAAAATCTGTTGCGGCAATCCGCCGAAAAGACCGGTGGTGCCTGTGAGTTTGTCGCGCCGAGGGAAGATGTAACCGGTGCCATCTTGCGAATGTTTCACCGGATGCGCGGTTCGGGAGTTCAGAAAACGAAAGTCGAATGGGACGTAAAACCGGTTTGGCAATCGGCAATCCCGCAGTGTCTTTACAGCGGTGAAACGTTGCACGTTGCGGCATTGTTCGATAACCCGCCGACAACGCCGCCGACATTGACGTGGGAAACAGACGGACAAGCGGAGAAAGATGTTGCGGTAACATTTGCGAAAACGGAAAATAGCGATGTTGCCCGGCTCGGCAGCGCAAAGCGGCTGCTGGAAGCGAAGCCAAAGGATTCGTTATCTCTTGCGCTCAAATACCAACTCGTTTGCGACCAAACGGCAATGTTCCTCGTTTATGAACGCGCCGAAAAACTCACCGACCTGCCGGAACTGCACCAAGTCCCGCAAATGCACGCCGCCGGCTGGGGAGGAATGGGGTCGGTTATGGAATCGAGAGTATGCAGTTTAGCACAACCGGCGGCTATGCCGGAATCATTGATGAATCGTTACTGTTACGATGCCGCACCATTGGGTTCTGGCTTGATAAGTACTATAACTGGTGCGATTAAGAATTTCCTGACATCGAAACCGAAGCCGGCAGGCGATAACAAAGGCGATGTTGTCGAGTTGGACGAAAGGCGTTTCGTTTTGACGCTCGCTAATGCGACCGCGAGTTGCTCTAATGTCGATGAAACGAGGCAACGAATCACGGAGATGATTGACCAACACGCTCCGCAAAAAATGCGGACATTCCTTGCGGAGTATCAGAAAGAATCGGGAATAGAGACCGACGTGATGACCGCCGTGTTGTTAGAGATGCTGTACGGACACTACAAAGTCAACCTGAACCGCGCCGTCAAACAATGGCTTCGTTCGGTCTTGAAAAACGTGAACACAGACACGAAAGACGAGATTGTGCGGCGTTACGGCACGGAATGACGGCTA
Source organism: Planctomycetaceae bacterium (assembly GCA_031287585.1). GTDB lineage: Bacteria > Planctomycetota > Planctomycetia > Pirellulales > Thermoguttaceae > UBA8133. The sequence goes on from JAITST010000441.1 coordinate 10,707, forward strand.
GACGATGTCAGTTCTATTGGTGTTCAATAGAAAGTGAGATGGCATAGGCGGCGGTCGTTCCCGTCTAAAAAAGTTTCGGTTGGCGCAAATGTTTTCCGTAATCTGCGTCAACCGGCAATCTTAAACCTTTTGTAACCCTATTGGCAACTTCTAACAAGTCTAATGTAAAAATGCACAAAACACGTTTTGTGCAGGGTGTTAGGATGACATTTTTGCCGCAGTCACTTGAGCAGTGCAGTTTTAGACAAGCCCGCAAAAAACGTGATAATCAACTACCAACTCAAAAATCAGATGATACCGCCGTGGGTACGATACGGAGTTAGGTGACTTGGCTGGTCTAGCATCCAAAACCGTTCCCACTCATCGTTAATCATACGCTGCCCTTCCGACGTATAAATCAATTCCTGATTACGGCGCATCGGGTCGCCGGAATAAATCGGCAGAATGCAGCCGCTGGCAGAAAGCAACGTCAATGCGAGGATTAGCGATAAAATTAACTTTTGCATAGTTGACTCCATAATAGAAGCGTGTGAATTTGCGTACTAAAATACAAGTATCCGCGTCCCCGTGTATCGGCGACAAGAAACAGACCACTAAACAAAACTTTCACCGCGAAACAACGAACAATGAAAAAGAAAGCACTACAACAAACGTTTCGGGAACATAGATAAAATACACAACGTTATCACCCGCAAACAAAACAATTTCCTAATCACACTAAACTCATTAGCCCGCCTAAACTAACTCTCATCCTCGCCGCGCGTCGAATGTTGGTGTCTTGCGGCTGTTCATTAGCCAATTTCTCCACGCTTGTTTGTCGAAGTTGAAGTCTTGCCTTGTTAGTTTTATTAGTGCGTTGCGTACTCCTTTATTTTCTACATTTTGGCTGCCGTCTATTGTCGCGTCGCCCCACGAGAATTTTCCGGTGCTGTTGTTTGCGCTGCCTGTGCTTGACATTTGCGTTTTCCAGTTGTGCGTCGTTACCAGCGCGTCTATCAACTCCGGTATTACCGTTGTCCCGCCAATTTCGCCGATTGCATACGCCGCAATGTTGATTCGGGCGTTATTCGCCTGACATTCCAGCGGACTCAATTTGCCCGGTCTGGCTACCAAAAACTGTGCGTAGTAATGCGACACTACCGGTATCGAAACCGGATGTTTACGAATTTCGTCGAAGCAATTTTTCCGCACGTCAACCAGCCCCTCTTCAAGAGCCCAACCCGCTATAACCATCACCGCGCCAGCCGTACCGATATTCGACAACGCACGAATATACAGCGTCCGCACATCGGGATTACGTTCGTCTTTCAGCATCTCCGCAATTATCGGAATCGCGACCGGGTCGTTAATTGATGTCAACTCATCTTGCAACTCACGATTCCCCGCAAGATTAGCGCGTAGTTTCGTGAGTCCCTTTTTCCATTCGATACGCCGTTTTTTTACATTCTCTTTCCGGTTTTCAATCTCAACTTCCTGCGGCGTTTTCCACGCTCCGCCGTCGCGAACGTAACCAAGCCCTTCTGTATAATCCTTCCGTGTTGTCCAAACACCGTCAATTTTCTCTTGCTGCAACATCAACCGCGCGGTCTTGTTATCCGGCTCGTGTTCGACAACACGGCTGGCGTGAACACGCATCTGTTCCATCAGACGTTGTTCGCGGCACCATTGAGCGAGTTCCAACTGCGCAGCCGCCGTATCTTCAACAAACGGCGCAGTCAAAGCATACTGCGTCAATTCCGCGCGCTCGTCTTTTCGCGTATTCTCAACAACCTTCGGAGGTAACGAAACAGTAATACCGCCGCTAGTCTGAAAGTTGTAACTAACACGCGGCAACTCGTCAGGATTGAGAAGTTTACCGGTAAGGGTACTGCCATCGCGCAACGAAAGCGTGTCAGCAAACGATGTCGCGGAGAGTAAAAGGAAGATGATGAGTTTTTTCATTAAAACCTTAAGCAGGTTGTTGTTCGTTTTTCCAAATAAAGTTTAGTTACAACATCACTACACAAACAATTTTCAATCGTACTCGGTATATCGTCCTAAATCCCAAAATTACCATCGTCTTTTACTGGTATCAACTCTACCGGTGAATCGGGATTTTCGCTTGTTAGGCGGATCGCTGTTTTTCCGTTTAGTAGGTCGTGCAGTAATTCGCCTGCCAGTTCCGCTCGCCAGCCGTGCAGTAGACGCGGCGTGACTCCTTCCGGTAATGTTCCTAGCGTTGCCGCTACCATATCACGAACGTCCGACTGGCTGCCGACTATCTGGTAGTGTACGCCTTCCGTTAGACTTAACGAGGTCAACGCGGCGTATAGAAATTGAACAATCGCGTCGTACTTCGGATACGAAAGATTACGCGACGGTTGCGGGTAACTGGTTGGCGGCGCGTTGATTGTACGGGCGATAGTGTCAACGATTTCACGGAAGAGTTGGTGTTTTTCCGTTACTCCACGAATAGACGCGACACGTTTCGGGTCGGCAGTCGCGCGGCGGGCTAGTTCTACTATCAGGTCGTCACGAAGAATCCAGCCGGGTACTTTGTTCAGTCTGCGTGCGACACCGTCACGGAGCATAAACAGATCTCGCATAATCGCGAGTTCGAGTGGCTTCATTCCGCCGCTTCGGGCGAGACTTCGCCACTTCGGTTCACTGAAACTGGTAATGAGATATTTACTGACTGCCGCGTTTTCATCGTAGTACCATTCGAGGCGTTTGAGTTCTCTCAGACGTTTTTGGAGTATATCAGCCATCTGGCGGAGGTGACGAACATCGTCGAGAGCGTAGTCGATTTGCAGCGGCGAGAGCGGACGTTGTTTCCAGTTGGTACGAGTTTCCGATTTTTCGAGCCGGACGTGAAGAACACGTTCGAGCAAATCGCGGTATGCTGCAGGGTATGCGACACCGACAAAACCAGCAGCGAGTTGGACATCGAAAAAACGTTTTGGCAATCGTCCGATTGAACGGAAGCAAAACTCCATCTCACTTCGGCATGCGTGAACGATGACCTCGCCGACGTTATCACAGAGGACTGTCCAGAATTTCGCGAGGTCATCGGTTCGCATGTGCAGCGGGTCGATTAACGCAATTTCGTCTTCGTACGCGATTTGAACGAGGCACAGTTCGGCGGCGTATCGGCTCTCGGAGATAAATTCCGTATCAATAGCCGCCCACGACGACTTCTCCAATCGCCCAATCAGCGATTTAAGTTGTTCCGGTTTGTCGATTGTCAAGTGAGACATCGGTATTTGTATTTTATGTAAAAAGTTTATGAGTTCAAAATATTTTTATTCTGAACGCAAAAGCCGCACTGTGTTTCTTGACGGATAAACCGTCACACGCTGCGTAATTTCAATTTTCAACCGCACTGGTGTAACTTAACTTTCCCGCCGTATCACCAGTGCGAACGAACGTCCGGTGTAAGTCTGATTCAACTTAATCGCCGCAGGTTTGTCAACCGCTAACGGTTTTCCGTGTACCACATTTACCGGACAATCCGCCGCCGTTACTGTATGGTTACACGTTGGCGGAAGCAATTTGTTCTCCAACGCCAACACCGCCGCCGCCAACTCGACCGCTCCCGAACCTGCCCCGCTATTGCCCGTCGCTCCCTTCACCGCCGTTACCGGAATCCCGCCAAGTTCCGCGTTTATCGCCTCCGCTTCCGCACGGTCATCGTTTATCGTTCCCAGTCCGTCCGCGTTCACGTGTCCGATCTCGTCGGGCGTTGTCCGCGAACAACGTTCAATCGCTGTCCGAATCGCACGCCGTATCGCCTCGCCCGTCGGCTTCTCGCCGTGCATCTGTGCTTCCGTCGTTGCCGCGAAACCGTCAAGTGCCGCACGAATTTTCACACCTCTCGCTTCCGCAAACTTACGGCTCTCGATTACGTAAACTCCCGCGCCTTCCGCCAATACCGAACCGCAACGTTCCGTGTCAAAAGGACGCGGAACAGCATTGCCATACGAATCCGGTGCGAGCGAATACGACCTGCCCCGTGACAGAAAATCCGGATTTATCCGATTACCTACTGCGCCGCAAATCATCACGTCAGCGATACCGCGCTGAATTGTCCGAATCCCTTCAAAAATCGACGCTAAACAAGACCCGCGGCAAACCATCACCGTATTACTAGGACCCATCGCACCGTTTGCAATCGTGATATGACACGATGGCATATTTGGTAAATGTTTGAGCATCCAAAGCGGAGCAATCGTTTCACGTCCTTTGCCCCATGTCGAAAAATCATAAGAATCACCAGTAATTCCCGCCTTGAACGCGTCGAGCAACGCTGGCACTTCCGCACCAATCAAGTCAGCCCCGAAGTTCACACCAATCCGTTCCGGCGGCACGTTACGAACGAAATCGGTCTTATCAAGGTCAGCGGTCTGTAAACCAGCATCGCGGCAAGCGTGTACCGCTGCGACGACAGCCATCTGAATATCACGTGTCATCAACTTGATATTTTTACGCGGCATAATGAGTTCTTTAGCCCGAAAATCACCAACCTCGCCTCCATAAGGACGCAATTCGTCGTAGGCGGTAGAAATCGAACTAAGTCGCCGAATCCCGCTAACACCATTACAAAGCGAATCCCAATAAGTGCCAAGATCGTTACCAATCGGACTAATAATCCCGATTCCGGTTAACACAACCTCTATGTTGCTCATAAAAAACAAGTAGTGTAAGTAATAAGAAAAAACAAAACGACACACCATCATAACAGAAACAGCAAGTAAAAACAGTAGGGGGCGGTGAATGCGAGAAGAGAAAATTTCGCAACGAAAATGTTTGTATTCTTCGTGCTATCGTGTCTTCGCGGCAAAAAACTATCCGTAAACGTTTACGAAAAAACAAATAAATTTACTTCTCTAACAGGAACAAAAACTCCCGATTGGGTTTGTCGGCATCTGCCGTCCATTCGTTTGTCCATTTCATATCTGCCATTACATTTTTTTTGTAGTTGACTTCAATACTTTCTAAAATTGTTCCGTTGGAGTTGAGCGTTTCTGAAAGTTCCTCCGCCGTTGCCCGACCGCCGCTGCTGTATGATAACAAAATATATCTTGCGTTCACGTTTTTGAGTAGTTTTTCGATTGCTTCCACGGCAAGAAAACGCCCGTTTTCTCCCTTGCGGAACTCTTCAAACACCGATGCCGATTCAACGTCGGAGGAATCTTTTCGCCGTTTTACTTTGCCGAAAAGTTTCGGTTTGTCATTCAAGCAAACGCTTGTCCAAATATGGTAATACGCACAGTACCGCACACGGCTCGGCGGCATTTTTTCATTGTTAGAGCCATACGGCGGGTCAAAATACGCTACATCAAATTTACGTCCTTTTATTGTTTCAAAAATATCGCCTTGCAAAACGATATGCTCCTTTTCGTTGACAAATAGTTTCGGCACTTTCATCGTCATCATCTTGTAAGACCGCGGCGACCAGTCCGCCAGATACGACGAATAATGTCCCAGTGTGCTGTCAACTTCGTCCATTGCTAACATTAAACTCGTCAGCATAACGGCTTTGTCTTGCTCATTCAAATTCAAACTATCAAT
>JAITST010000459.1 GCA_031287585.1 Planctomycetaceae bacterium
CGAGAGTGAAGAGGCAACGGAGTTGAAGCAGACCTTGGTTCGCTTGAGCGGAAAGTCGCAGAAACGCGAAAAACCGTCGACTGCGGGGACATTGCTGTCGGGCTTATTCGTGTTCATGAAGATATTGGACTTTTGGGATTCAATCAATAATGACTTGACCCATATTGACAATTTGCGGACACGCCCCGCAAACTTCGCCGAAATATTTCTGTAGATACTATTGCAAATATACGAGAGGCAACTTCTAAAAACTCCACTATTTCGTTCAGCAAGTCCCTAGTTTTACGTGGTTTGTTGTTTTGAGTCAATAGGTTTTTAGAAGATGCCGAGAAATTATATTTAAACGAGTGCAAAAAAATACAGTCCCCTCAAAAGGATTTACCGTGAAATTATGCGGCTGCCGTAAACGTTTGGTTATTCGTCTTTTTATTGGTCTGGTAGTCCTCCTTACAAGTAAAATTTCAACACATTGTAACGGCACAATGCCGCAGTTATTTGTAATGGCAGTTTACTGGCGTTGAGAGGTAAGTGTTATTTCACTTCCGTCAGACATCGCGTTAGGGCTTGTTTTTCTATTTGTAACTCTATTCGCCACGCTGCTGATTCTTGGATGCGTTCTAGTTTGTCCAGAACTTCTGCGGCTTCGTCGTAACGTTTTATGTGACGTAACAATGTTGCCATCATCAACAATGCTTCCGCGTCGTGCGGATTCTTTTTTAGCAGAATGTTCAAACAGCATTGTGCTTCAAACCAGTTTCCACGCAGGTAATGTTGGATTGCTTCGCGGAATCCGTCGCCTTTTGCGTCGGTGTTTCGTACTATTTCTATATGGCGGATTAGTTGTCTTGAAATTCCCGCTAATGTCGCGTACAGCACCAGAAACGCTACTACCAAAACGTTACGTTGTGACGTTGTGATATATTCAGTCCAATAAAAATTTAGCATCAGTATCACGTCAATAGCCAAACCGAACGCAACAGCAATCGCCAAAAACGACCAGTTACCGTAACGAACCAGACCAGTGAAACCTGGCCAAAAACGTAGGACTTTGAACATAGACCTTTTCCGAAATAATACTTACTACAAAAAACAACAGTCCGAAACGTAAACGCACCACTCCGTCGTTTTTAACTGACGGCAACGCCGTAGCCGGTACTATTGTTCGGACAACACTACTGTATCACCCGTGTTGATTCTTCTTTCGTTATCGGTGCTTGCAACTCGTCTGAAATCAGTTTCACGCTAATTCTGTGGTCGCCGTCGTCCAGACATCGTGCTGTTACTCTGTACGTTTTCTCTTGTTTCGCGTCCAGAGACGGTAACGCTGTAAACTCAACAATTCCGTCCGCCGCCTTGTGTTTCGCGGGACCGTCTGCGTTGACAAACGCCATCCCCTTCGATAACTGTACACCAACAACAATGTTCGTCGATTCCTTCGTACCGCGATTGACAACATTCACTTCGTAAGTCGTATCACGTCCGACCTCTACCAAATCGGTCAAACATTTAACGCTGAACGAAACCGATGCAAGCCCGTCAACAATGACATCGTGCGTCGTCTCCGACTTTAAGCCGTTCCGTCCGACACCGGAAAACTTCATCGCTTGTCCGCCCGCTTTAACCGGCAACGTCACGAGTTCAATCTCACCCTCTTCGCCCGCTGGCAATTCTTCTAACGCCCAGTGAACCGTATGCGTTGATGTCTCATACACACCGCTCTGATTCGTCTTAACAAACTTCATAGAAGTCGGCAGTTGACAAACGAGTTCAACATCTGCCGCCGCCGCCGTTCCGGGATTCGAGACCGATAACTTGTAAACCGCGTTACGTTCCAAGTACCGTGTTTTTGCACCCGCTACATCCAGTTTGAGAATCGGCGCGAGTACCTGAATCGGCGTTTTCTCCTCAACCGACAGATTTCCGTTCGCACGAACAATCAGCCGATTCACCACGTCACCCGCGCCAACACACTTCAGCGGTAACGTCAACTTCTTCGTTTCTTTCGGTTGTAACTTTCCGATTTTGTTCACCAGTTGCTTACCGTCTTTGTGATACAAACCGTCCGGCACAAACTCTTCGAGTTCGATTCCCGTCGCCGTACCGCTGCCCGGATTCGACAGAACGATTTCCAAATTGACCGTATCGCCGAGCATCGTATTCGGCGGAGTTTTCACTTCGACCTTCAACATCGGCTTCGTCACTACGGTCTTTCCCGACACGTTCGACGCAAACAAAATCCTCGCGACATTACCAAGTTCGCCTTCCCTCAACGGAACGATTTGCAACTCAATAACACGCTCGCCGCCCGGCTCAATCGTGCCGAGTTCCCAAAGCATATCAGCACCCTGCGTCTCGTCAGCCGCCGGATTCGCCGCGATGAGACGTGCCCCTTGCGGAATCTGGTCGAACAACGTTACTTCCTCCGCAGTCGTCTTACCGACATTCTTGACAACCGTTCGCAACGCCGCCGGCTGGTCAACTTGAATCTCTTCTGGGTATTGCTTCAATAGCAACAACTGCGGAGTTTGCGGACCGGCAATCTTCGCGGGACCCGGTAAACCTGTACCGTTGACGAAGTTCGTACCTGCCGTGTTTGGGTTGTTCGCCGCGTTAGTTGTGTTATTCGTTATGTTGGCATTAACCGTGCTCGGACTGCGGGTTGTTTCACGACTGCTCGCGATTTGCGGTTCGGGTGCAACAGGCGTAACCGGTAAAGCACTTGACGGCGCGTTGTCGAACAAACTACGAGCGGCAACCGGTGTTTGCAACGGAACGAGTGATGGTGAATTTGTGATTGAGTTATCTGTTGCGGTGTTGCTGGTCGGTTGTTGGGCAAGTTGCGGAACATCGTTTGTGGTTATGGATGTTGGAAACGGTGTCTCTGATTGCGGTACCGCGACAGGTGTTTGTGTTACGTTCTCAAATGGTGAGAACGCAGCGGGTTCCGGGGCTGTTGAGTGTTGCGTTTCGGCAAACGGTGATGTTGTTGCGGGTGTCGTACTTGTGACCGCAGGATTCTGTGCGGGCTTCGATTCAACGGCATTACCAAACGGTGCCGCTTCGAGAATACTGGTATTCGCAGTCGGTTTATTCACAACCGGCTTGCTCTCAACTTTAGTCTCGTCGCCGAAATCGTCAGTCAACATACTGCCGCCGTTACCAAACTGCGGAAAATCTTCCATTGACTGTTTTTGAGTAGCAGTAGTATTCTGCGACGGAGCAATTTCCTCACCGCTGGCAAGTTGAACCGCACCGCGAGTAGGAACGGCAGCCGGAACGGTATCCGCGGCATTACGCAAAGGATTAGAACGCCGAAGAGCAGCACTATCCGGCGGCAACTGGGGTTGAAGCGACCCGCGTGCCTGCCCGAAAACTACTACATTACAAAAAACAAAACAAATCAAAAAACCAATTGATAAAGTTCTCATAACTCAATCATCCATGAAAAAGTAAACCGCTTGTCGCGCGGGTGTAAAACAAAAATACAAGCGAAAACCGCTACGTTGGGTGTAGTGTAATAAATTCAGGAAAATAAGACAAGAGCAAAAAGAAAATTTTTTTGGATGGTTTATCCGGTGGTTGCGACAGCAAGTAAAATTTATGATTTTAGATTGTTTGTGACACAATCATTCCTGTCCACAACAACGGACATACATTACAATCCAAAATTCTTTTTCTTTCTTCTTACTTCGTACTTTCGTGGTGAATCTTACTTTCGTCCGTGAACGATTACTAATTTTGGCACACCCGCAAAACAGAAAAATACAGGGACGAAATTATCTTGACAAATAATGATAGTTTTGGTAAACTGCGCAAACGTCAATTATTCACCAATGGCGTTTGGATGTTATAGAATGGAGAGGATTGTAATGTTAGACATTCGCTGGAAACAACGTTTTGACAGTTACGTAGATGCGCTTGCGACGCTTGACCGCATTGTGAATATTACCGAAAAGCGTCCGCTTTCTGAACCTGAGACACTCGGACTGATTCAAGCATTTGAATTTACTCACGAACTTGCGTGGAAACTTTTTAAGGATTATTACGAAGAAAAAGGTTTCCAAAATGTTGTTGGTTCAAAAGACGCAACCCGATTGGCTTTGCGCGAAAATTTAATTGAGAACGGTGACGTTTGGATGCAAATGATTACGAGCCGTAATCGTTCCAGTCATACTTACGATAGTGTAACTGCCGACGAAATAGCCAGATTGATTTTGGATACATACGTTTTCGAGTTTAGAACATTGCAAAATAAGTTGGCGGGAGACGCACAATGAAATATGGGTTATCCGACGAAACTATCGAGAAAATAAACGGAGTGTTGGCAAATCATACGGCTGTTGACAAGGCAATCATCTATGGTTCGAGGGCAAAAGGAAATTATAAAAACGGTTCGGACATTGATTTGACGTTGACAGGCGATATTTCGTTTGAGGAACTGTTGCAAATCGACAATGAGATAGATGACCTGTTGTTGCCGTATATGTTGGACATTTCACGTTTTGAAACGTTGAACAATCCAAAGTTAATCGACCATATTGAAAGAGTGGGGCAACCGTTTTACAGGTAAAATTGTTTCGCCGTAACACCGCGATGTGCGGGTGTTAATGTAAGAAATCGTTTGAAAAGGAATAATATAATTCTTAATCAATCTTCAATTTTTCAGACATCAATTATTTGGCAGCGGCGAGCCAACATCTACTTTGCCCTTGCTTTAAGTGCCGTTTCAAGCCGGTTTACCACGTTTCTCCACGTGTAGTTTTCAGCAACCCGTTGTTGAGAAGCCATCCCGTATTTCCGCAGTTTGTCAGGATTGGTTAATAGTGAACGCATTTTTTCTGTCAACTCTTCGACGTTTCCCGCTTCGACATTTTCGCCAACTTCACCCTCAGGAACACTTTCCTTTAATGCCCATGAACCGGTTACGATACTCGAAATTCCGCTCGCCATAGACTCAATCGGAGCGATGCCGAACGCCTCATGCATCGCGGGTAAAACAAAAAGCGAACATTTGCGGTAGAGTTCCTTAAACGTTATATGATCTTGTTCAATATTTCTATTCAGAAAACCGTGCCAAATCACACCTTGTTCGTCAGCAAATTCGTCCACCGGTTGCGCCGGTCCAACGATATGCAATTTAATGTCAGGCAACACGGAACGGACATTCCGAAACGCTTTGATGACAGTATTACCTCCCTTGCGGTAAAATTCTTTAGCAACAAAAAGTATCTCGCCGCTATTATAATCTTTGACAGACAAATCCTGCGAAAACATTTCCTGAACGGATTCATACGGAATGTTCAATCCGCATCCTATACAGATAACCTTATATCCGGGTATGCTGTAATCGTGAATAAATGATTGACGCAAAAATTCACTCATTGTAAAAACACAATCCAATCCGTTAGCAACTTCCGCTTCATAACGTACAATGGCATCTATACGTTTTGCCGAAAAGTATTTTTTGGGGAAAAACGGACTGTTGATACCTGTGATTGCGTTACCGTCATTGTAAGATGTCCGAAAAACGTGTTTAGGAAACGCATTGTTAAGGTTATAGAGTGAACCAAGTTGAATGGAAACCGAATTTTCTGGAAAATCGGTTTGTTTTATCAGCGGAGTGAGATAACGGCTCAAAGCGTTTCTGTACCGAGGGTCGCTGTACATACGGGTTGTAGTCATTACTTTCGACGATGTAGCGTTCAAGAGAGCGTAAAATAATTTTTGGGCGAACGGAATTTCACCGCCGATAGTGCTGTGCAATCCACCGCGGCTTTGAATTTCGGTAAAGAAATAGCGTGAAGACCCAGACCAAGCATCTTCATCAAGCGGATGCGTACCAACGTAACCGCTAGCGCAAATTCCGCATATATCGCCCCCCGCCCACTTTTCGCAATTTGACATTTGTTTAACCTCGTAGATGGTGAAAAAAATTATATCATTCAAATGTGACTATCAACACACGTAATAGTCTAACATATCGCGTAAAATCGCACAAGGGCGATTTTCTCAACTGGCTTTGGTATCCTACAACTCAAATTCGCAAGCCGGAACGAATTACACTACCTGATTATTTTTTATAACCGTATTGCGTAGTAGGTGGACAAAGTGTACAATACCTCCGGTGTCGAAGAATTTCCTTGAACGTGAGACGTTTTCGTGTGGGAGAGACGCGATGAAATATGGATTATCAAAAAATACATGACTGTGTTTAACATTAGATCAATGTAACGGCATCTGAAAGGGAACCGTGTAATGAATCAAACTTCAATTTTGCAAACATCATTATTAGGCAGCGACGAAGTCGGTATTCCGGTTTTTGCCAGCGGATTGTTGTCTCGTGTTACGGTCAATCCGCAAGTAATGGGCGGAAAACCGTGCATACGGGGAATGAGAATCAATGTCGGTGTGATACTCGGTCTTCTTTCGGTAGGGCGCACCGCAGAACAAATTCTGGACGATTATCCTGAATTGGAGGCGGAAGATATTTTAGCAGCGTTGTCCTATGCTTCGTATCGGGTCGAAGAAATTGACGTTCCATTAGCAGGTTAAGTAAATCGTTTGATGAAAGTTATTGTCGATATGAATTTGTCGCCGAAAGTTGCCGAAGGATTGCGGCAGGCGATTTTATTCCTGAATTTGTAGATTAAGAACGGGTTAAATAATGAATATCAAAACCATCGTTAAACAAAGTATTCTTCGCACTATTGACATTGCCGGTGTGAACGCTTTTTATCGTCGGAAAAACCGGCGGCGGTTGTTGGCATTGTGTTATCATAGTGTTATCTCGGATGATGCCCCCGCAGATGATATGCGTACGAACATTGCTGTAACTGTTTCACAATTTGAAGAACAACTTAAAGAATTGCGTAAACACTACCAGCCCGTTTCGCTACAACAAATTTATTCTGCAATTGGCACGGAATTCGCGGGGGGGGGGGGGGGTAATAAA
>JAITST010000464.1 GCA_031287585.1 Planctomycetaceae bacterium
ATCTCGTTAGACGTTTCGTCGCGCAGCAGCGTAATGCTCACCGAAGTTATCTTCCGTGAGTTCTACAAAATCGACCCCGACAAGTTTCAACTACATACAAACACCAGCCCCTATGAATCCAAAACTGACGCATTCCTAATCATAGGCGACCCGGCGTTAAAACTAGCAACACGCGGCGAATGGCAATACCGTTACGACGTAGGCGAAATCTGGCAACAACACACCTCGTTACCGTTTGTCTTCGCAGCGTGGATAACGTGCCGCAACAAGCATTACAACGTTCACCCGTTCGCCTTAATCTTGTCGAAAGCCCGCGACAAAGGAAGGGACGCGATACCGCAAATAGTTTTGGAACACAAAGAAGAGTTACCAATATCACCGGAAAAAATAGAGAACTACCTAACAAATTCAATCCACCATAAAATAGAACAAGAAGAAAGAACAGCACTAAAAAAATTCTTCGACCTGGCAAAATTCCACAAAATTATTCCGAAGAGAAATAAGATAACATTTTCGGATGGAACGGAAGTATAGGATTATAGTAAAATGGATGCCAACGGCAAAGTAAACAGATCTATTGATACACCTCATTTTTCCAATTTTCACACCGTCAACTAACCGTTAAACTTCATTAGACGAATAACGAAGTTAAAAGTATGTTTGACAAGTATATCTTAATAATTATAGTTTTAGTTCCGATTAAATTTTACGGTTGTACGTGTAGAATGCTTTATACGCACGTAATTCAGATTCCAAAAACTACTCGGATTGAAAATGTATCAATTACGTATTACAGGTAAAATTACTTGTGGTTTGTTCGCGGTGTTGTGTTTTTGTTCCGCGAACGTGACATTGTTCGCACGCGGTCAGGACGAAATGAATACACATCCGGCTACTACCTCGCGCGGACTTGAAATTCCGATGGAGCGTCGGTATTACGACACCTCTCATAGCGAAGGCATTACGGGGCGGCTCTTTCCAAACATTCACGGCGGCGACGCTGTTCATTTTGATTACCTTTACTCCGGCGGCGTTTTCACGAACACCCGCGGCGGCGTTCGTAAGGGAATGGTTTACAACGGCATCGCCGAACTCAGTATGACTGCTGACACCGAAAAACTCGGTCTATGGAAAAACGGTACGTTCTACTCTTACTCGATTTTCTCTCACGGACCAACTATCAGCGATTCCAGCGGCGACTATCAAGGTGTCACCGTTTTCGCTTACGAAACTCCGGCACAGGTTGCGCAATATTGGTATCAACATAGTTTCCTAGACGGTAAAGTCATCGTCAAACTCGGTAAGCAAGACACCAGTGCCGACTTTTTCGTCCTACCTGCAACCGCCAACTTCGTCAACTCATCGGCAACCTGCATACCGACAACAAGTATTCCGGCGGTACCCGATAGCGCGTGGGGTGTCGCGGGGTGGTGGGAAGTTACTGACAACTTCTGTTTGAAAGCCGGTATTTACGATGCCCATCCGTTCGGTGACGCATTTTGGATTTCCGACACAGGTAACGCATATTCGTCATACCAGATTGAGCGTCATCATTCGTTGGCGAACCGTTTACCGGGCTTCACGTTTTTCGGTGCGTGGTACGATTCGTCGTCAATGGAATTGTTAGGTTCGGGCGAAGAACGAACAGGGCGTTACGGTTTCGCAACTGGCATCGAGCAGATGGTCTATCGCCGCAATGCTCGCGACAAAGAGGATATGCGCGGCTTGACCGCGTTCTTCCAATACGGTTGGACAGAGAAAAATCAAGGTGACTTAAAAGATTATTTTGGTACGGGTTTCCAGTTTCTGGGACTGTTTGAATCACGTCCCAATGATTCGTTAGGTTTTTCTGTAAACATAGTACGTTTCAGCGACGGCTACCGTAAAGATGAAGAAATACAGTTCGCATACGAAGCCGCCTACGAACTGTACTACAAAATTCAACTAACAGAAAACTGTGTCTTGCAACCAGACTTCCAATACATAGTGCATCCAGGCGGCGAATATAAGAACTCGTTCGTACCGGGCGTGATTTTCCAAGTAGTGTTTTGATTGTCGCGTTTGTTACAGAACATGATTGAAAATTGTGTTACCGTCTATATCCTCATCAAAATCCCCAGACAAATCCTAACGAACCCGTGTGCTGATAAAATTTACTACCATAGTTTCCGTTGTATCCTACATTGATTGACATTTTGGTATCAATCTGCCAGCGTAGATTTATCGTTGCGGTGACATACGTTTGTTCTAATTCTTCTACCGGTACGTTGAACGGGTTTCCAGTGCGGTAGAATATTCCTTTTATGTTATCGCACGAACTGCCGCCGTATAGTCCCATTACTCTTGCTGTCGCTACGAAGTTGCCGCGTAGTTTTCGGGACGCGAATAGTTTCGAGAGTTCTACGCCGCCGCCGACTTCGTAATACCAATTCGTGAAAGCGTCCGTCAACAACGTTGAATCATAACCGATTTCGTCGAATCCGATGTTGTGTTGGCAAACCACTGACGTTTCAAAACGAGGACCGACATACCAGCCGTTTCGCCGTATTAATTCGTAGCCGCTTGTCAACTGCATACTGAATCCGTAGGTTGTGTTTGTCGAACGATTACTGTAACGTATATCGCGTAGTAAGTCGTCGCGGTGTCCACCGCCCAACTCAACCGGTATTTCAACTCTCACACCCGGCACCGCGATATGTCGGTACAAATCTCCGACACTTGCGTTATACGCGAGTAGTCCGTTCACAAAAAATTTGCGGCTGCTCCAATTTGTGTAAACACCGAGCGTATAATTATGCGTGTCCGACATACCGTCCGTACCTTCGAGCATCGTGTTGAACGTTGAACCGAAGATACCGGTTGTGCCGTTATCGTGACGGCGTTCGTAACCGAAGATGAAGCCGGAATAGTCTGCGGAGTATTGTGACGAGTTGAGTGTTTCGGAACGTTCCGCGAAGCCGCCGGTTTCTTCTACCCACATCTTCGCGCGATAACGTTTTGAATACTTCGGGTCTGCACAATACAACGGAGCGGAACAGGCAACGTCGCACGGATTACATTGAACGTCATCGTTATAGCGGCTGTTGCTAAAATCGTGAAGGCGTTCGCGTTCGACGTGCGAGGAGACTTGACGATTGGTCGTTACGATACCGAACTTCGCATACTCCATCGCGGAGTTTGCAAACGCGGGCGACATCGAACGTAACGCGCGATTCCTCTGTTCAAACGGCAATGCGTCAAGACGCTGAAAAATCTGCGAACCCATCCGCGACAACTCGCGTTGAAGGTTACCGGCAAAAGCAGTTCCCATCGCTCCGGCGGTAGTAGCACCGTTGGCGGACAATTCGCCGGCGAAGTTGGCGGTACGTGTTGATGTGAGATATTTATAAGCCCTGTCAACACGGAGGAAACCATAGGTTTCGATAGCGGTCGTCGGTGTTAAACCGCCGAGTTTGTCTATGCGGTCTAGAAATTGTAATTTGGTTGTTGGTTCATAAAGAGCGTCAGCACGGTTGATGACTTCATCTATACGTGTCAATTTACGCCAGTCGTCGGCGGTTACAGTTCCAGCGGCGTTCTTTGTTTTTATGTCATTGAGAAAACTGGTGTACGTGATTACATTATCGGTACCGTTCAATGTTCCGATTTTCGTTATCAAATCATTTACATAATCATCGAATACCCCCACCGAATTGAACCAAGTGTGTTCTATACTAACGGTTGTAGTACCATCGTAATTTACCCTATCCGCACTGGCGAACAATGATGCGGTAATTTCATCTGCCGTTGCGTTCATTGCACCTGACTTCAACAGCGCGATAGCACCGGTAACGTGCGGCGCAGCCATACTTGTACCAGTTTCGTTGCCGTATTTTCCGTCTAAAATTGTTGAATAAATATCTGTACCCGGTGCTAACAGAACGCCGCGATGTTGATTACTATAAACGTCGCTATGTTGATTACTATAACTGTCAATCAAACCGAACTCATTCAACGCTCCAACAGATATAACGTTATTCAAACCTTCTGGAAATCCGAGTTTGTCGTTTACACCGCTGTTACCAGTTGCCGCTACCGATATTACTCCTTTTGCCAATAGAGAATTGACGGCGGATTGTGTGAGAGGATTAGAACCATTAAAATTACCCGTAAAACCATCTGACGGATGCGGTATTCCCCAACTGTTATTAACAGCGACGATATTATATTTTTCTACATGACTATTTATGCTATTGAACAGAGTAGCGATAGAAGTGTCATCTGTTAACGTATAAGCAAACGAAGCCAAATGCGCGTCGGGTGCCATACCGATAATAATTCCCGCAACGTGAGTACCATGAGGATTAGTTGTTGGTTGAGTATAACCATCAGGATAAAATACTTTGCCTACATCGAAAGCATTTTTATCAACAAACTCGTCAACAACCGCAGCAGTTACACCTTGACCGGTGACTCCGATGTTGTGCAGCAAATTTGCGCCGGTTGAGTATTTAGAGTTCATAAATAAACCGCCATGATCAGTCACACCTTCAACACCCGGCAACCACATAACGTATGTACCGACAGGTGCCGTATCCGGCGGCAAACCGGGATACAACCAAATGGGCGACTGCGCAAACGTTGGCGTATTAGTAACGCAAAGTGCTGTTAGTAAAGTTGCGAGTACGATGTTGTTTCGACGTTTATTTATGGAAGTCATTTTTTCACCGCTGTTGATGTGAATAGGTATAGAAAAAAAATTCGTTGAACGAAAAGTGAACAAACCGATTTCGTCCGTGCGGTAAAAAAATGAGAGAACAATAACGAGATTTTGAAGAAAGTGAATTTTTTATAAAGACAATAACAAAATATACGTTGTTATCAGATAAAACAGCAAAGTATCAGACAGATTACCAAGACGATAGTTTGATTGTTTTTTGTGCAGACGGCAAAGATTACGCAATCGGCTTCGCCATATCTATACCAAATAACCGTAGAATTTATCCTACGGTTATTTACAAAAATTTTAATATCCCCGGCGACCCGAATCCTTTTGTACTTGGAATACTTATTGAACGGATTTTTTCTTTTGTTGTTTCGCTGTTTAGTTTATCTTGAATTTTTTTTGCTTCTTGTTCCGTTTCAACCGGAATTAGTACGCATGTTTCTTGCGGTACTATGCAGCGTTCACCCAGAAATTTGTCGTTCATTGTCTTCACCACGCTAGCCGTAAGGTCTTTGTCCATTCTTCGCCAGACTACTTTTATTGCTGCGAACGTTTGTTGTCCTACGTTGTACATCGAGTAAAACGGAGCGTTGTCGTGATGTAGTTTTTTGAACGCGGCTCGTTCTCTTAACTGGGGTTCAAACTGTTTCAGATAGTTGTATGTCAACGGATACAACGTCTGCATCGTTACCTCGTCGATTCCTGTTCGCCGCGCGGGGTCTTGCGGTATTAGTATGTAATCGCTCGGACGGGCGGCTTTGTTCACGACTCCTTTCCATCGCAGTAACGGATAAACTAAATCCGGTTCGATTTCGGTTTCGACAACTGACACTACACGTTTTCCAACGTCGGCGAGATTCCGAACACGAAGCGTACCGCGTGACGTTTTCTCTATTATCTCCAACCAGTAAACTCCGTTTGCGCCGCCAGTGTTCGCACCGAGATATGCTGTGTAACTTGATAACTTTAACATCGTTTCGTTATCAACCCGTTCATCTCTCGTCGATGCCGTTACAACTTTCCATGCCGAGAGATTCGCGGCGTTTGTATCGCCGCCGCTTCGTTCAAACGTTTGTTCAACAACGCCATCAACATTGTGTACTATCAACGGAACCGGAAACTTGTTTCGTTCACCCTTCTTAATTAGCAACGTACAAACCGCCGAGCCAACTCCTTTGAACGGTTTACGTTGTGTGTAGTCATCGACACGTAAAACTTGCAGCGGCGTGTTGGTCGGTAAGATATGCAGCCGCCGAAAACCTTCGCCCGCTTTGCCTGTTTGCAAAACCGAACGCGGTAAAACCATCGCCAACTTGCCGCCGTCACGCAACAACTTGTCCACCGCGCGATACACAAACAACGACGCGATTTCCTTCTTCGCCCCGCCGTGCCGCAACGATTTCCCGTCGAGATTGAACAAGCCGTACTCGCGCCAAAGCGGTAACGTTCGCTCACGAAACATTGTCGGCAAGTTATCCCAGTTTATCCACGGCGGGTTACCGATTACTAAATCGAATCGTGGCGCGGACGGTTGTTCGTGTAACAATGTGTCACGGCGTTCGATGTTCAACTTTGTTACCGCTTGTACACCATCGGATTGCCGTTCGCCGAACAACGTGATGAACAAGTTCGCGCGAGCCGTCAACACTGATACCGGATTCAGGTCGTATCCCGTAATCATTCCGGCAATCGTTTGCGGCGTAAAATTTTCCCGCAACAAGTAACGAGCCGCCGCGAGTAAAAAAACGCCGCTGCCGCAAGTCGGGTCAACGGTGTTTCGTGGTAACGAATCGTCAGCGACGGCGTGCTTTAACAAATCGTCCGCCAACCAAAGCGGCGTAAAAAATTCACCAAGACTATGCCGAATGTTATTCGGAAGCAAGTCTTCGTAAAGTTGACCAAATAAGTCACCGCCGGAAAGAGAAAAACGTTTGTCGCTGGTATGAGTTGTGAAAACGTTGTCCAATTCAGAAAATTTTTCGTCGGGGAATAATGGTTCGTCGAGCAACGCGTCGGCGGCTGTTGGAAAACGATAGCGAAAGAAGTAACGTAAAACCGCAACGTAATAAGTTTCGATTGCGTACAGCAAACACGATGGCGAGTCAAGTTTGTCAACACCATAAAGAGCGGCAAGCGACCGATGACACGGCAAACAAACATTCGGTTCAACACCAGTACAAACCTGCCGGTTAAGTTTCCAATCAACCAACGAAACCGGCGACCGCTTGCAAAACCGTTCAAACAAACGATAAACAACCGGTTTAGCGATAGAACCTTTCATACCGAAGATTGTTTTCATTTGTGGGCTTCAAGTACAAAAATTTTTCGCAACTGTCCCCGTTGGCTGAAGCCAACGGCAATGTAATCGTTGAGATGTATTGCCGTCGGTTTCAACCGACGAGGATGGGGTTGCCGTTCAAAAATGGCAACTGTACCCGCTCACCTCTTAAACCACGATTTCGTCTTTCCAGCGACCGACTTGTTATACTCTTTCCGCATCGAACACGATTCCGTTATCGTTGCCTGCGAACTTTTCGCGTCAACCAATTCCATTGTCAACTTATATTCGCGTTGCATATCTTTGTTATCCCGTGTCGTACCGGACGTAATTTTCGCGAATAACAGATAATCAATCGGGTTTCCTTCCTGCTCCATAACTTGCGTAAACTGCCGTCGTGTAGCCGGTATAAACAAATCTTCCGCTCTCGCACCAATCATACCAAGTCCCGCCGCCAACGCTTTACTATGAACAACATCAAACTGGTCTGATTCGACAATTTGTTGGTTGATAGTGGACGAAATATGGTCTTTGAAGTCACCGAGTTCTTCCGCACTCAGGTTCTCGATTCCGACAAAACAAACACGTCGTTTCGGCGGAAAACCGTTAGCGTTCAACTGAGGCATATTACTGGCGGGAAACTCGCAGGAACGTGCGAGAAGTTTGCTTGTAGCCGCCGCGACAATCGGATTGTAAATCTCGCCGCCCGCCTTGTCGCTGCCAACAGACTGCTTATCCCAAGGATTCATAACACTCGCTTTAACCCCGCGGCAACCGACCTGCGAAACAACAATAGCCGCCGCAACGCCGCCGCCAATCAACAATTCACGCCGATTCATCTTTTGCATAAAATATCCTTATAAAATTTCTACGTCCAAGAAACGAACATTGCACAAAAACCACGTGAGTCTAATGAAGATACGGTTTTATGTCAAGAGCAAAAATTTATAACTGGTAACGGTGGGGGTGTAAAAATTCAACCGCGTTCGGCATACATCACTTCATCTCTACCGAACAACTCCGCCGTCGTGAGCCGCTATGTTTTCTGTTGTTATTTTGTTCACGGTTTTTGCAATTCCGTTTGCAACCGTCACTGTTCTTCCCAACTTTGCGTACAGTTTGTTAGCCGGTAACATTACCACCAGTTCGTACTCGCCGTCCGGCGTATTGTTGAACTTTATATCTGTGTTTACTACCCAACAATTGCCTCTGTCGGTCTTTGTGTTTTTGTATTCTATCGGTACAATCACATTTGCACACGTGTTTCGTTCGCCCGTTTTCACCAATGCCAATGTTAGCGTTTTGAATTTGTTCTCACCTACCACATCGGTCGCGTCGCCCGCTATTTCTATATGCACCGTATTGTTTGAAAGCAAAATATGTTTCCGTTGCAACTTAATTTCTGTTGCCAACTTATCCGACTTTCCGTCAAACGATAACGCTTGCGAATGTGCTTGTTTCCGGTTCCAAAACGTTGTCCACTCTTTGTTCCGCTCCGCTGCCAAGAGCGGCGGCATATCAAACCACGAGAACGCGTCGAGCGGTCGTTCGATTCCCAACTTTGTTAATATCGCGGGCGTTGTGTCTTTGAGATGAACAGGTGAATTGTTCGTCTGCAATTCGGGCTGATGCGTTTGCGGACATTTTACCATCAACAACGGTCGGTTCATCGAACTCTCGTCAATGTAGTAATCAATCATCCCTCTGAACGGTCCGTGGTCAGACAACACAACAATCAACGAATTGTCATAAACACCGCTCGCTTTCATCTTTTCTATAAACTCGCTGGCGATTTTCAACGCGCCTTTTCCCTGCCTGATTTCGCCGTCGAGTGTTTTAATGTCCTCCGGCTCACAATTTTCGTTCATCGTATAAGGCGCGTGCGCACCGCTCAAATGAATGAACCGCACTTGCTTCGTGTTCGCGCCGCTGCTCCAACTCGCGTCCTTGATAAACTGATAAAACTCGTAATCAGCGAGCGATTTGTTAAGCGGTCGAAAACCGGAATCGTTTGATTCACTAACAACCGCCGCGTTATCGTTTGACGAAACATTTGAATGGTTTAGTTTGTCATAGCAATACGGCTTGACGTGAGTCGGAACGATTCGGAATAACGTTAACGTAACGAGTTGGTTTACGGCGCTGACTTTTGAATCCGGTGACGTAACGTTTTTTAACGGACGAATGTTTGCGATGTAATTCTCGTCCCACTTAACCGTGTTCGCGGCACTCGTTAAAACCTTACACTCGTAACCATTTCGCGACAACGTTTTGAGTAACGTGTGTTCACGGTTGTAAGCGTTTGAAAAGTAGTTGACGTAACTCCACGGATGACCGTCGGTATTACAACCCGTCAGTATTCGCGGTACGGAGTATTTCGTTCCTGCCGGGTCGTGAACGAAACAATTTTTGAATTGCGTGAAGTCGGCGAAACTATCTTTGCACGTTGGCTCGTCGTCGATAATTCGTTCAAACACGCGAGTTCCAAGCGCGTCGAGAATCATTACGACAACGTTACCTTCTTTCGAGTAATCGCAAAAACCGTCGAGAGTGTATTCGTAGTTTTTGTATGAAGCCAAATCGCCCGAAACAGACTGACGAAATGTGTCTCTGATTGTAACCTGAAAATTTTCTTGCGGTATCAACGTAGCGATTTGCGACGCAATTAAGATACCCGCGATGTGAACCGTATATGCCGCGAAGAATTTCCGACAACGTATTATCAACGCAATCACAGCCATGTAAGCCGCAACTTCAAACCATGCATAAAACCGAAACTGATTCCAGTCAATTCCGGCACCGTCAAGTTCGCCAAACTTCCAAGTAAAAACGTTACTCTGCATCCACAACAGTATTCCGCAGCAAAGTATAGCAACACTTGTAACCCAATATACACGCGATGTATTTTCCATCCGCATGAGAGCGAAGGGTATTAGAAAGCAAAACGTTATAAGTGAAGTGAGTACGACAAACGAACCAAGCAGCGAAAACACTTGTTCCGCGGTTGCAATAATCTCGTGCGCGTTTGAACAGTAAATAGTAAGAACGCTGCAAGCGATTGTAATCGGTATCAGAAGCGAAATACAAAGGGTTTTGGCAATCAATTTTAATATAGACGATTTCTCGGCGGGGACTGTTTCGGCGGACATATTGAATGTAGATGAAAAGTGTTGAGATTGTTATTGGTTTACACGTACCAATGTGTGGGTATGTTAAGAAAAAATGGCGAATGTGTCAATATCAAATCACAACACAAACAATTTTTCAATCGTGTTCAATCTAATCCCAGTCCCTGACTATTTTATACTTGCCGTCATTCAACGAACGGTCTAGTGCTTTTCGCAATAATTTCTCCTGTTGTTCCACTAAACCGCGTTCGTCGGTTGTTGGTTGCGGTGTTGCGTTTTCAGGGAACGGGGTGATTGATTTTACGTGGTACGAACCTTCCGGCTCTACCATCTGAAATGCTTCGTTTGCAATTTCACCGTTGATTACTGCGTCTGTCAACTCCAGCCGCCAAAATTTTTTCGGCGACTGCGGCGATGACGGATAATCGACACGCAGCAGCGTGTTGTCGGCGGAACGTATCCAATATACTATATTACCAACTTTCGGTATTTCTACCGACAACCGTTCGCACAAATCGTTCGCGATACTGTCACGTTCCAATAATTCAAATTTACTATCAGTCGGCAAAAACGACGCGGTTTGTTCACCGCCAAAGAGTAACAGTAGTTGCGGCGGCAACCACGCTAATCCATTTTCGGCATCAACGTTTTCCTCGACGAAACCGAACATAAGAGCGAGCCAAGTGTCACCGAACAACATCGGCAACCCAACTTTTTCAGGCGACGGCTGTTCAAGAACCTGATTCGGAAACGGCGGTGCTTGTGCA
This sequence comes from Planctomycetaceae bacterium, assembly GCA_031287585.1. Classification (GTDB taxonomy): domain Bacteria; phylum Planctomycetota; class Planctomycetia; order Pirellulales; family Thermoguttaceae; genus UBA8133. Next base: position 10,879 of record JAITST010000464.1, read on the forward strand.
TAAAGTACCTCGCCATCGCAAGTCAGGTAACCATCCGCCAACTCAAGCCGCAACTTATTCGGAGCAATGTACGCAACAGTGCAACGTACCCGAACATCAGTGTCCGAACCTTGCAATACAAATTCAGCGTGGTCAGCGTAAGAACGAGCGTAACGATATGTTTCAATCATTTTGTTAAAAACAAGATGTGCATCGGTACGCTCACGCTGCACGTCGGAACCGGTACAACCAGCGATGGCTAGGGCAACGAACGCGATAAATAATGTAGTGATATTACGGCAAGAGTCCATGTGATTTGGTATAGTTGTTGAATTACGTTTGGAGGCAACAACTCACAGTTTAATTTATTTTAGCGAAAAAAACAATAGGAGAATTGGGCTTGGGGAATCTCCGGGTGTGTAAACTTTAGTGGGGGATCCATTTGGCGTTAAATTTGCTCACCACCATCGCATCAAAATAAGTTAGTATCCATCAGAGAATAACTCGTCCAAATTTTTTCTGTCTGAACACTATTGAAAATTGTTTGTGTCGCGA
>JAITST010000517.1 GCA_031287585.1 Planctomycetaceae bacterium
CAAGTGCTTTCTTCCGTCGTTCAAGTTGGAACAGCGAAACGTCACGCAGCATCTTCACACCAAACGCCTTCGCCGCTTCTTCACACTGCCGCCGCCGTTCAGGATACTCGCTGCCGGTCAACTCGTGTTTGACGTTACTGTTTATCGCAAGTACCGCGATGTTTGTGTCCGACAACGGAACCATCCGCGTTTTCTTTGACCGGCAATCAAGCAACATCGCGCATCCCTCAACACCCATCGCCGATATGAATTGGTCCATAATTCCACACGGCATTTTAGCGTAAATATGTTCGGTACGTTGACAAGTCAACGCCTTCGCGACAGGGTCAAACTTCTTACCCGACATTTCCTCAATTAACGTTGCAAACGAAATTTCCAATGCCGCACTGCTCGACAAACCGCTGCAAATCGGCACGTCCGTATTGATAACCGCGTTGAACGGGTTGACAATAACGCCTGCTTCGCGGCAACAGGAAATAGTTCCCTGAACGTAACTATCCCACGTAACTTTCGCGGGCGGGTCACTGATTTTGTCAACGATAACGTTCACCGCTTCGTCCTTGTTCATACTGTAAACCGACGACAAGGCAGAAGCCGAAGGAGCGGCTGCGACAACGGTATAACGTTCGATTGCAAGCGGCAACACGAATCCGTCGTTGTAGTCGGTATGTTCGCCGATTAAGTTGATACGCCCCGGCGCGGCGACAACCCAAGTCGGCACAACGCCGAATCGGTTCTTAAATTCATCTCGTGTAGTTTCAATTAAAGTATGTGTTGGTGTCATTGTATTTATGACGGCTATGGTCGCCGCCGATTAAGGTGAAAAACAAATTACCGCCAAAGGGCAGCAGAAAGCAACGTCTAACATTGTCACATATTTTCAACATATTTGCAAGGGGGCGAATTAAACGGAATTTATTTTTTGACCGGACTGACTTATCCGTGTCACGGCTACTTAAATTCCTCCGGCACAAAAACATCATTCGGAATACTTTCCAAATTCCAGCCAACCGTCTTGTGGTCCGCTGAATTGATAGTTCTTTTACCCGTCATTCGCACAAAAAACGTTTCTGGCGACTGCGAATCTTCCGGCTTGAACGTCACCGCGTAAACAATTGTAACGGTATCACTGTCCGGCGCGGTATATACCCGTTCTGTCGCGTAGTACGAAATCGCGGCGTTGTCACCTAACGCCATCAATGTACGCACAAGTTTATTCTTCACAAAATTCTGCATAGCGTTGTGCAGACCTTTATTCTCCGGTAACTTAGTCCACCAGTCAATGGTATCGTGCGGGTCGGGCTTACGGTTCCAAAACGGCGACGTGTAATTTAACGCAACGGGCAGATTTTCACCACAAACGGTATCGAACCAACTGCGGAAAAACAAATCCGCCTCGCAACGCACACGATACTGATAATACGGCATATAAACCGACATCGCAACGGTAGTAATAACACAAAAACACAACCCCAACTGCGCGAACCAACTACCGGCGAGCAAACCGTCACTATTCCGAATCCGAAAAATCGCAATCAACGAAATAATGATACCGACAACGCCAAGCGGTACAAGCCAGACAGTCAGCGAAATCAAAAATGAAAGCAAGCCGAATATAAAAGCAATAATAGCAATAATACTTACCTGCCGGTATTCGCCAGCAATATCAGCGGTGTCGGTATCGTTCCATGACGAAGAAAACAATGACTCCGGCTGCGAAGGTGATTCCGTATTGTTAGTCATAATATCACGTAGGTCGTAAGTTATAAAAACGTCAGGGACATCAGTTTCGTTCCAAGGCAATTCATCCAAATCGTTGGCAATCATAGTGTTACGGATGCAGTATGAGGGACTGGAAACTGAATACAATAAATGCAGAGACGCAATAGCCCGCGTCTCTGCGTGAACATTGTCACATCGTTGTAAAGTACGGTTGAAATTATTCCATACTTATCGCGCCTTCGGGACAAGCATCAATACAACTTCCGCAATCACCGCAGGTGTTGGGGTCAACTGTTGCTTTATCGTCTGTGACAGTAATCGCATCAAGCGGGCAAGCGGAAACGCAACCGCCACAACCTGTGCATTTGGAATGGTCAACTTTAGCAGACATAACTAAATTCTCCTTGAAAAAATGTGAGCGGGCAAAGCCCATAAAATCGCCAACAAGAACACCCTGCCAGCGAAAAACAAAACATACGGTGCATATTATACAAGTATTCACAAGAAATAAAAGAGCGGGCAATAATTTTTTATCAGGAAACCAGACTTTTGGAACGTGTCATCCCGCCAGAACGCGGCGATTACATTGCCGTCGGTTTCAGACAGCGACGGCTAGCAAACACACATTATCCGCGTCTATAAACCAACACCGCCGCCTCGCACGCTATCGCCTCACCGCGTCCGATGTGACCGACGTTTTCGCCTGTTTTGGCTTTTATTCCCACCTGATTCGCGTCTATTTTCAGAATCGACGCGATTCGTTTTTTTATATCTTGCTTGTACGGAGATAACTTTGGGGCTTGCGCGAATACGATACAGTCAACGTTTACGATTTCCCAACCTTGACAGCGAACGGAATCGGTTACAATCGTCAGCATTTCGGCGGAATCGCGGTTACGGTTTACCGCGTCGGTGTCGGGAAAAAGTTCGCCGATATCGCCCAACGACGCGGCACCGAGTAGAGCGTCGGTTATCGCGTGCAGTAAAGCGTCCGCGTCGCTGTGTCCGTGAAGCGAACGGGTGTAAGGAATGTCAACACCGCCGAGACGTACACCGTTGCCGTCAACAAAACGATGCGTATCGTGTCCGATTCCGATACGTAAATCTAGCGGATTCATTGTTCACCCTTTGTTTACAGATTAGACAAGCACTATCAGGCAACATCTAAAAACTTCCCCGATTTTGCGTTAGCGGC
>JAITST010000024.1 GCA_031287585.1 Planctomycetaceae bacterium
ACGATAATTTTGAACATGAGGACGACATCGAAGTACGGTCGTCCGCCGTTGGGCTGCGGCTTGCGCAACACGGAAAGAAGAGGACGAAACTCCTCCCAATCGACACCGGCGGCGATAAAGTTCGGTTGCATCATATTGTCATTGAAAAATAAGGTTGATAAAATTAAAAACTACTTCGTTATAGTAAGGAGTCAAAATTGAAGCAAGTTATTAGAGGTGCCCAGATATAATCCTACAGGGGGCGATGCAGCAAAAGCCGGACGGCATAAAAACCTACAAAAAATTTACACACCCACAGATGAATCTTACAGACGGTAATCATTGACAGAACTTCGATTATACGCGATAATTAGACACAATACAGTGTGCCGTAGAACATAACGTGATTTTGCGTGCGGAGTGTTTCGGGGCAGTTGCCGAAACCTGTATTTTTACACATTTTTAATATCATTAACAAATTTTATTTACACAAAAACTACTATGTACGATCATCTTGCTGTTGTTGGCGCGACTGGCGCAGTTGGTACTCTTATTTTACGAATACTTGAAGAGCGGAATGTTCCTTTCAAGACCATTAAGTTTCTCGCGTCGAAACGCAGCGCGGGTAACAAACTTTTGTTCAAGGGCAAGGAATATATTATCGAAGACACAACGCCCGCTGCGTTTGACGGCGTTCAACTTGTCATCGCCAGTACGCCCGACGATACCGCTCGCGACTTTGTGCCGGAAGCGAGAAAACGGGTTGACTTGATAATCGACGAGAGCGGTTATTGGCGAATGAATCCCGAAGTGCCGCTCGTTATACCGGAGGTTAATCCCGACGCGGCGTTGAAACATAAGGGATTGATTTCCAGTCCGAACTGTTCGACGACGCAGTTGGTAGTGGCGGTGAAGCCGCTTCACGATTACGGCAAGGTCAAACGAATAGTTGTCAGCACGTATCAGGCGGTAAGCGGTGCGGGACTTGTCGGAACACGTGATTTGCTCGGCGGTGCGAAGTCGTACTTGGAAAACGACGGCGTTGACAAGTACGAGTACGAGAATTTCGGTGCGCCGATTGCGTTCAATTGTTTACCGCAAATCGGCGGAGTTAAGGAGAATGGTTATACGTCGGAGGAATTGAAGTTGCTCTACGAGACACGAAAGATTTTAGGCGACGACACGATTAAAGTTTGTCCGACGGCGGTACGTGTACCGGTAGCGAATTGTCATAGCGAGTCGATTCTGGTTGAAACGGAAAAGAAGATAACAGCCGACAAAGCCCGCGAATTATTCGCCGCAATGCCGGGCGTGGTAGTGATGGACGATATCGACAAAAAAGTTTATCCGATGCCAAACGTATGTACCGGACGCGACGAAGTTTTCGTAGGAAGAATCCGCGAAGACCTATCGTGCGAAAACGGAATAACATTCTGGTGTGTAAGCGACAATTTAAGAAAAGGAGCGGCAACGAACGCGGTACAGATTGCGGAACTGTTCCAGAAGTGAATTGCCACGACGTTGTGTTTTCGTTTTGAGAAAACGGTGACAGTTCACGGACATTGCAATAATTAAGTATCTATCAGAGAATAACTCGTCCAAATCTTTTCTGTTTGAACACGATTGAAATTGCAATTGTTCATAGTAGGCAGTAACGTGGTCGGGCAGTTAAATTTTGCTGGCGACGGAGTTACGCTGGATAAAACCAACACCGCGTAACTGCGCGGTGTACTGCTTCGTTACCGCCTGCTATTGCTCTGTCAAGAGCGTTTTATTGTTTTACGGTGACTTAGGAATTTGGGTATTAAAACAAAATCATAAATCTAAAATCGAAAGCCCCTGTTTTCGCTGGGGCTTTTTTAATAATAATGCTGGACAGTAATATTGCGGGGAGGAATTCTATCTGTTATTCGGCGTTGGACAAGTTTTTTTTAGAAGTCGCTTAATGTTTTTATTTATCGTAGGCGGTACTCCGTTACACTTCTCCGGCTAATTGGAGCACTCATTGGTGACTTATGGAGTCTGTGGAAACATCTTGTCCGTAATGTGGTTCGGTACTATTGACAATCTTATTGGCTTTTTTTAATTTTAGGACATGGTTGATTATTATCCCGATAACCATTCCAATAATAGCACCTAAACCAAAATAGGGGGCTACGATTCTATAATAACCTTCTGGTGTCGCGAGTTCTTGCGCTACATGGACACAAGCATCATGCAAGTGTTTTTTGTCCGCTATCTCATTCTCTGTTTCTGGCTTCCACTTTATAACAAAATCAACTGCCTCTTGCATCCCTGCTAAAACTAATACTTCTGCCGGTTCCAATTCTTTGAATTCTTCACGTACCAAATTATAATTACTCAAACTTGTCAGGTTAAATATCGGTAAAATGACTCCCAAAATACTACCGACGACGGTGAACAAGATGATGGGTTTCATTGTAGAATTCTTCTGGGTAAGGTGGGTTATAAATTAGTTTCTAATCGTCGTGATCGGGTCATTCGTTACCGAACAATCCCAAGTACGAGGATGCTATTATAGCAAACGAAATAAAACTTGCAAGAAGGTCAACCGGAAAAAATTGTTTCGGTTGAAGCAAAAATAAACAGCACTCCGCCCGAAATGAGAAACGGAGTGGTGTAACTCACTTCGTTTGTGCCGATTGAACTGAACAAATCTAAAATCTCCTAATTATTCACACATCACCGTCGTCCGCCTTCGTATTCGTCCAGAAATGCGTCGAGCCAACAGTGCATCAGGTGTCCGATAATCGAAAAAGACGAGAAGGTCAAACGGCGAAGACCAATCCTCAAAAGGGAACGCCGCAAGGCGGTGTGATTTCACCGCTCTTGGCAACGTGTATTTACATTGGTTTGAC
>JAITST010000040.1 GCA_031287585.1 Planctomycetaceae bacterium
AAAACACATTGTACAACGAATACCGGGTACGCTCGTTACCGGAGGAAACACCGAAATACGCAGTAAAAGTCGAAGGCGGATGTTATTGGTGAGTGAATATGTTCTGAAACTAGAAGATATAGAAACAACGTAACCATTCACGAAAAAACATAGTTTCCTTCACCCTGAAAGAGCAGTGCAAAACAACACCGTCCCAGTCGGCTGAAGGCCGACGGCAATGTTGTTATTATTTATTGCCGTCGGTTTTAACCGACAGAGACTCTCTATCTATGAGTTGAATTTCCCCCCGCAAAAACGGAATAATCGGAAAATTTTATCAAAAAAAACGCAATATTTACGAATTTTTCTTCAAAAATTGCAGTACAGGTGTTTTATTTTTCAGAAATGTGGTAGCATTTCGTTAGGTAATGCTATAGTCAACTAACGACGCATCTGATACGGTCTGCGTGGTTCGTTGTGATGACAGAGCAAGTATTTTCCAATTTTAACTTGTAAAAAATGATGAAAATTTCAAACTTTAAACTTTCGACCCAACTCATCATCGTTCTCTCCTTAATGACGCTCTTTTTGAGCATACTCTATTTCGGACTGATCTTTTACGGTCAGTGGACGACGGAAACTGTCTTCGATGAAAGTATGAAAAGTACCAAATCGGCTCTTGATGCCTCAAAACAAAAACTCGAAAAAGAGTTGGCTGACAATTTGTCCGAAGTCAATAAAGATGTTCGATCCACAGTGCAGACACTCAGTACTGATCTCATCGCCAATCTTGCGCGGCAAGTCGGTGCTGAAATCAGTTTAAGCGTCGAAGGTGCTATCGGACAAACGCGGAACTTCGCCGACACCGTTAAGATATATATGAAGGAAACGCCGAAAGAACAACTCGATAGAGCGTTCCTCATTAAATTTCTCGGTGAGCTAACGTCGCATCCCGACTTCTGCGGTGCATCAATCTGTTTTGAACCGAACGTATTCGACGGAAAAGACGATCAATTCAAAGGGAAAACCGAACTCGGCTGCGACGATGCCGGTCGATTCATTCCCTGGGCTTACATTAAAGACGGAAAAGTTTGTTTTGAACCGCTTGATCAACCGGACACTTCGGACTACTATACAGAAGCCAGAGATACGAAAAAAGAATATGTTACGCCTCCTTACGATTATTTGGGAATCATTATGATCACCGTCGCCGTACCGGTACTCGACGGCGATAAACTTTTGGCTGTCGTAACGACCGATTTGGAGGTACTTCGCTTGGAAAACATTCTCAAACAGTACAAGCCGTTCAACAACGGTTTCGCTTTTCTCGTCGATGAATCGGGCGTGATCGTTTGGCATCCTTACAAGGATTTCATTTTGAAAAACCTGACCGAATTGGAAGGCAGAGAAAAACTCGTTGAGTGTGTCCGCAACAACAAGTTCAGCCAAACAACAGTACTCGATCTCAAAACCAAAAAAGAAATGTTTCAGACGTATGTTCCCGTCAAATTCGGTGTCTGTCCGAAGTTGTGGGGCGTGATTGTGAGTGCCGTCGTCGATGACGTAATGCAGGCAGCAAAAGAGACCGGCAATAAAATTGACACGTTAGATAAATCGGTCAACGGTCATATTGATACGCTGGTGTCCGGCATTGATGAAGCCAACAAGACTGCCGAAGACAAAATGACGGAAAATAATCAAAAATCGACAGTGAGAGTCATTGTTGCTTCGTTAGCGATTATTCTTTTGTCAGTCGTTCTGGCATTTTTCGTGGGACATTCTTTTTCTGCGCCGATAATTCGGAGCGTTGCCGTTTTGCATAGTATCGCTGTGGAAGGTGATCTTTCGGTTGAAGTTCCTCACGAAATCGAAACGAGAGGTGATGAAATCGGTAAAGTCGGTCAGGGAATCAAGCAGATACTCGACGATTACCGTTTGACCGGTTCCCGATTGCAGCGTCTTGCAGAAGGTGATTGGACGGATACGATACAAGCCAAAGGGGCGAACGATACATTAAACCATAATTTTGCATTGATGTGCGATCAAGTCAATAAGACGCTGCATGAAATTAGTGAGCGGGTGAGTCAAGTGGCAACGGGAGCGAGTGAGGTTTCCAATGCGGCAGAAACGCTTTCCAGCGGAGCGCAGGAATCGGCGGCAAGTTTGGAAGAAATTACGGCTTCGATGAGTGAGATTAGCGGTCAGACGAAGACGAATGCGGAAGGAGCCACAACGGCGCGGGACATTGCTCAGAAGGCAACGAAAGCGGCTGCCGAAGGACAGGAGGCGATGCGGAATATGAATGCGTCGATGGAACGGATCACGAAAAACTCAGGAGAAATCCAACGTGTGATCAAGGTGATTGATGACATTGCGTTCCAGACGAATCTATTGGCATTGAATGCGGCGGTAGAGGCAGCGCGAGCCGGCGCACATGGTAAAGGATTCGCCGTGGTGGCAGAAGAAGTTCGGAACCTTGCATCACGAAGCGCGAAGGCGGCACAGGAAACATCCGCATTGATTATAACAAGCGGTCAGGAAATTCAGCGGGGAGGCGAAGTTGCCAATCATACAGGCGAGGTGTTAAACACGATTGTCGAACAGATTACGCAGACGACAGGTTTGATTTCTGAGATTGCCAAAGCAAGTAATGAACAAGCCCAAGGAGTCAATCAGGTAACAGTTGGTTTGCAGCAAATCGATACTGTCACACAACAAAATACTGCTTCGGCTGAGGAATCGGCGAGTGCGATAAACGAAATGAAATCAACGGCGGCAAATTTGCAGCAATTAGTTGCGCAGTTCAAACTGCGGAAATAGAGACACTTTGGGGTTGTCTTAAATCCATTGTCTTGACGGGTTTTACATTATTTGCTATGCTGTTGTAAATTGATTGCGGAATGATAAACCGTGATAAACAATTCCGGTTGGCGCGCCAGCCGGAATTGTTTGACCGTTTTCATTTTGCACCATTAACAACAGTATCACTCTAACCCCATTAAAAAAATGCGAAACAATTTTCTTTCTCTCTTTTCGTTCATCTCGTTTGTTCCGTTTTTCTTTGCCGCGTTGACAGTATTCGTGTTCGCGGCAGAAACAAAACCAATCGAAGTCCTCACAGCCAATGTCCGGTTGGCGACTGTCGATGACGGCGAAAATCATTGGCTCAAACGCCGCGACGCGATGATGGACATCATCAAAAGCCGGAAATACGATTTCATCGGCACACAAGAACTCGTGATCCACCCGAAAGATGATGTCAACCAGTACAAATTTATGTGCGAGAAATTGCCGGAGTACGGCTCGGTATTTCGTTCCCGTGAACAGGACACGCGGCTCGGCGAAGGCACGGGCGTGTTTTACCGCAAAGACCGTTGGCAGCCCGATGACACGGAGCAAGGTGTTTATTGGCTTTCCGACACACCGTCAGTTCCGGGTTCAAAAACTTGGAAAGATCAAGGAAACATACGCATTGTTACCGGCGGCTTGTTTTACGAAAAAGGTGATGACGGCAAATTGACAGGCAAGAGTGTCTATTTTTACTCGACGCATTTCGATCACAAGAGCGAGATTGCCCGTCAGAAAGCCGCGAATCTTGTCATGCGGAGAATCGCGGAACGGAAGTCCGAAAATGTGCCGGTGATTCTCGTCGGCGATTTCAACACGGGCGAGAATACGCCGTCGATACGTTTTCTGCGAGGCGAGACGGTCGAACTGGACGGCGAAGAAAGAAAGCCGCCGTTGGGTTTGGTCGACACGTTCCGCGCGGTGCATCCCGACGCGACGGATGTCGGCACGTATCAGGGTTTTAAGCAGCCCAAACCGAATGGAGCAAAGATTGATTTCGTTTTTACAACACCCGACTTGAAGACGACCGATGCCGAAATTATCCGCACGAAAACGCCGTCGGGACATTATCCGTCTGACCATTTCTTTGTTCGGGCAACGTTAAGTTTGCCGCTCGGCGCGCCAACCGGAGTTGCCTATTGACAGCAGATTCGTTGATGTGGTACAATTCCGTTCATGTTTCCGGTGTGGGAACATGAACAACATTTCACTTTCAGGAGGTTCACTATGAAACGATTTTTCTGTACTCTCGGCTTTGTGTCGATTCTTTTGACGGCGTTCACGGCTTATGCCAAGCAAGTGGAGTTGTCCGTCGCAACCGCGAAACCCGTCGTCAAAGCGGGTGAAAAACAAACCGTCGCCTTGAAAATCGGCGTGAAAGGTTTCACGCTGGAATCCGAAAAACAGCGTCCGCCGCTGAATATCGCACTCGTGATCGACCGCTCCGGTTCGATGCGCGGCGAAAAAATCGAAAGAGCGAAAGCCGCCGCAATCGGTGCCATTCAACAACTCTCGGAGAAAGATATCGTGTCCGTGATTGTTTTCGACGATGCCGTCAATGTTGTGTTTCCCGCGTCGAAAGTTTCTGACAAGGCAAGCATTATCAGCAGAATCAAAGAGATTCGGGACGGCGGCAGCACGGCTCTTCACGCCGGAACGCAAAAGGGCTACGAAGAAGTCAAAAAGTTTTACGAGAAAGGTCTCGTCAACCGCGTCATCGTGTTAAGCGACGGACAGGCGAATGTCGGTCCCAGCAGCACGGACGATTTTGCGACACTTGGCAAAAAATACGGCGGCGAAGGAATCTCGGTAACAACGTTCGGTCTCGGCGCGGGTTACAACGAAGATTTGATGGCGAAACTGGCTTTGGCAAGCGACGGCAATCACAAGTTTATCGAGCAGGCGGACGAGTTGGCGGACATTTTTATCAAGGAATTTAACACGGCGTTGTCGGTTGTCGCGCAGGATGTGAAAGCAACGGTTACGCTGCCGGAAGGATTTCGTCCGGTGCGGACTCTCAATCTTGACGCGGACATCGCGGGGCAGCAAGTGAAGTTCGGTTGGAATCAGATTTACAGCCAGCACGAGCGGTTTGTCATTCTTGAAGTCGAAATTCCGGCTGGCGAAAATGGTCAAAAGCGTGATTTGGCGAATGTCGTTTTGCAATACCGCAATATGGAAACGAAAAACGAAGACACCGTGAGCGGCAAAGTGGAAATTACGTATTCCGATTCCGACAAACTGGTGAAGGATTCGATTAACAAAGCGGTGTTTGAGGAGTACATCGAATTGTTGGCGAATCTCCGCAACAAGGAAGCGGTTGCATTGCGGGACAAAGGCGATATTGAAGGAGCGGCGCGGGCATTTTTGAGCAATTCCGGTTTTATCCACGACAACGCGGGATTGATCGGCGGTTCGCGGAAATTGAAGAGTGTCGGGGAGTTAAACGCCAAGCAAGCGACCGACGCGAAAGACAATACGAAATGGGGCAACACGAGAAAGAATGCTGTTGAAGTGCAAAACAAAGCCGACGCTCAACAGCAGTATTGAGAAAAACAGGAAAAGTATTCCGGTTGGCGCGCCAACCGGAATGCGAGGTTGTCTTGACATTCTCAAAAACGTTAGATACAATTCGCGATGGTTATTGATAATCGTTGGTGATTGATGCGAGGTAAATACGATGACAAAGAGTACAGGGAAATGGGTGTTCACCTAAACATAATCTCATTCCCTAATTGTTGCTCGCCCTAATTCTAAATAAGGTAATGAGGTTATTTTTACGGGCGCACATTTGCTACTGATATGTTCTTTGGTAAAAATAAGGTTAGACACTAATTTGAGACCTGTGTGAGTTGCCTATGCGATACGTAACAGCAGTCCGCGTTCTCCGATTAAAATTCTTCTAAAATCGCTATTGGAAAATTCGGCGAAAAATCATATACTTATGTCTTATGTTACGGAGAATTTTCATTTTTGCCGTTTGTCTTGCGGTTTCGTTTTCCCTTTGTTCTTCCTCTTTTGCGGACAATTCGCGGATTCGGTTGAAGGACGGACGGGTTTTGGTTGGTTCGCTTGGTGAGATTCATCAGATTATCGAACCGCCGGAAGAGCGGAACAAGCCGCGTGGTAAAACAATCGTTGTTATCGACGACGGGTTGCGGTTTACTTACGTGCCAAAGTACAAAGTTGTCAACGCTTCTCCTGAAGCAGGCGAGCAATTACAGACTTACAAAATTCACCAACGTTATACCGGCGGCGGAACAGCAATCAAGGTTTTAGGCGACTACAATTTCTCAAACAGTTTCGACCAATTTGGTCGGCGTTCTGTTTCACTCAGCGCGCCGGGCGGTGTCGAGATGATGGTACAAGCGATAACCGAAATCAATCCGCATTACGTCAAAATCGAAGGTTTACGCCGGACGTGGGATATGCGTGTCGCAACCGGTGCGATTCCGCGAAACGTTCTCACGCCAATTATTCTTAACCAAATCGACGCCCCGAAAAACATCGAACAACGTCTCGGTCTAATCCGATTTTACATCCAAGCGAACAAGTACAAGGAAGCCGCTAACGAAGCCGCCGCGTTTTTACAAGAATTTCAAAACGACCCCGAACTCAAAAATCAAACGTCAACACGCGACCAATTGACGAACTCGCTCCAAATGTTACGTCAACGCGAAACACGGCAGCGTCTCGAAGAACTTGAACTCCGTTTCCAAGCCGGTCAGTATGAACTGGTTTACAATTTGTTGCAAACGTTTGAAACACAGAACGTTGCGGGCGACATACTGCAAGGCGCGAGACGATTAATGCGTCGTTACGAAGACTTACAGCGGCGGCGGGAAACGTTCATTCGGGAAATGGACTCGTTAATTGAGAAGATAGAAGTTGACGAACCGTCGAAAAAAAAACTCGCGTCGATTCGTGACGAAATCGCGGCAGAGTTAAACTTCAATACCATCGAACGTATTTCGCTTTTCGAGTTGCATCGCACCAACGCTAATCTCGAGAACTCGCAAAAACTCGCCTACGCAATCTCTGGATGGTACGTCGGAACTAACATCGAAATCAACCGTCTCACAACCGCGTTATGTTTACAGGAAACACGGAACTTGGTTGCCGCGTTTTTGAGTGAGTCAGCCCCGATACGCCGCGACCAGTTACTCGAAGAAATCTCGCACCTCGAAACCAACTCGCCGGAAATCATCGTGAAAATTTTAGCGAATATGAAGCCGCCAGTCGAAACGCCGCCGCAAAAACGGGGCGGTTATTACGAGTTAAAACGTAAAGGTTTTCTGTCGGAAGAACCTTATGTTGAGTACCGTTACATTGTTCAGTTACCGCCGGAATACGACCCGAATCGTTCGTATCCAACAGTGGTAACATTGCCGTCAACTACCACAACACCGGAAATGCAAATTGACTGGTGGGCGGGCGACGAACACGACGGCAAACGTTTACTCGGACACGCGGCGCGTTACGGTTACATCGTTATCTCGCCCGATTGGAATGCCGCCCGCTTGCCCGACTACGACTTTTCCGGTATGTCGCACGCGGCGGTTTTATACACGTTACGCGACGCTATGCAACGATTTAACATCGACAGTGACCGCGTGTTTTTGAGCGGTCACGGTATCGGCGGAACAGCGGCGTGGGACATTGCCGCCGCACATCCTGATTTATGGGCGGGCGTTATTCCGATTGGCGGTGTCGCGAATCGTTACATTCGGGCATACGTGGACAATATGCAAAACGTTCCGTTTTATTATGTCGGCGGCGAACTGGAAGGTTTCGGCGGTATCAGTAAGACGGTACTTAACTCGCAAACGTTCAACAGGTATTTAATGCCGATTGCGAATCCGTGCGAGGCGACGGTTGTTCTCTATCACGGACGCGGCAGCGAACCGTACTCAGACGAGATTTTACGCATATTTGATTGGATGAAACGGCATCCGCGTAATTTCACGCCGCGGGAGTTTGCGGTACGAACATTACGGCATTGGGACGATTTTTTTTGGTGGGTAGAACTTGGGCGGTTGAGTAATAATAGTGAACTGTCACCGCTGCTGATTGACCCGGTGTTGTGGTCGCGCGACGACGGAAAGTTACCGAAGGCGATTCAGGTTGAGTCGAAAATTTCGTTGAACGCAAATTCGATTAGGGTGAAAACGATTCCGTCAAGCAGGCCGTCTCGCGACGGTGACAATTTCGTAGTATTCTTAACGCCGGATATGATAAACTTCAATCAGAAGGCGGACATAACAGTAAACAACGTTCAATACGCGCCAACAGGCGGCTACGTTCAGCCAAGCGTAGAAGTAATTTTGGAAGACACAAGAACACGGGCAGACAGGCAACACCCGTTTTGGGCGAGATTGACCAGATGATTTTTTATTTTAGATTTTAGATTTTAGATTTTAGATTTGATTTTACAAAATCTAAAATCCCCCACTAATTTTTACATCTCCGATAAATTTTCCCCACAAACAACTATGGAATGGCTTCAATACATTGACACATCCCGTGTCCTGCTTTTCACGTTAGTCCTAACACGGATGAGCGGGATAGTTGTGATTGCGCCGGTTTTTGGCGGGAGCGATGTTCCGATGGTTGTACGCGCGTTGTTCTCGTTCTCACTTTCGATACTGATGATGCCGTTGCTCTGGCACTATGAAGTTATCGAACCGGCAACGTTAATAGACTACGTTTTGGTAATTGGTTCAGAACTGACAATCGGACTTTCGGTTGGACTATGTGTGATGATATTCTTCACTGGTTTGTATCTAACGGGCAGTCTAATCGGACAAATGGGCGGCTTAATGGCAGCACAACTTTTCGACCCGTCATCCGGTGAACAGATACCGATTCTGTCACGCTTCATATATCTGCTTGGAATAACGGTATTCGCGTGTATCGGCGGATTGAGAGTAATGATAGCGGCACTGCTGGACACATTTGAAACGTTACCGCCGGGCGGAGGCGGCTTCCACACGCCGCTGGTTGAAACAATTCTAACGGTACTATCAAGCGGTTTCGTGCTGGCGTTCCGTATATCGGCACCGGTGACAATCGGTATTTTGACAGCATTGATAGTAATGGGCTTGTTGAGTAAAACGCTGCCGCAACTAAACTTAATGTCAGTAGGGTTCGGTATCAACAATATCCTGATGCTGGTAATCCTGATGATATCAATAGGAGCGGGAGTAATGTGCTTCCAACAAAGCATCTCGGTAGTATTGGAAGAAATCTACTACGGTTTACATACGAATATAAACCCTGATTTGTTTTCGATGTGAAAGAAACGGTAGAAGACATAACGTCTCACCGATTGCAAAAAAAAGGTGCGGAGAACATTTGCTCTCCGCATCTGTGTAAAATCAAATCATCTCGCAAAATTATTTTCTTCTACGAAGCAATCCAAGACTGGCTGCACCGATACCGAAAATCAATAAACTTGCCGGTTCGGGAGTACTGCCGCCGTCGTATGTGAATAACGCTCCATTAATGCTATCCTTGCCCTCAAGCACATTAATCGACTGAACATGTGCTTCTATCTTTATGCCATCTTTAGCAACAAGACTCGCAAAGTAATCCCAATCAACACCATCCGCAAACGTGAGATCATATGATGTTCCAGTACTATTAGTAGCCCAGCCACCGTTGGTCCAGCCATCTTTAGACGTTGCGGGCGGAAGGTTTCCAACAAACAACTCGCTTAAACTCCCAAGGTCGACTGATAATAACTCGAAATCCTTAAACTTGACACCATCTTGGCCACCAGCATAGCCAGCATCAATACCGGTTTGAGTTAAAGAAAACGTCAACTGCGTCCCAACGACTTTACTGGTATTAGAATCAGTTTGTTTGGTAAAAGTGAACTGAAAACCATCCCAAAGGTCTTTGACGCTTTGGTCTTGTGATTTCGTCAATTTGAAATAAAAATCAGGCGTACTACTCGTAATAAGTTCCGCATGCCCTACAATAGACAGACAGACAGACAGACAGACAGACAGACAGACAGACAGACAGACAGACAGACAGACAGACAGACAGACAGACAGACAGACAGACAGACAGACATGTGCTTTTTTTCATAATCTTTTTTTCTCCTACTTTTATGGAGGTTTTTGTTGCTTTCACGCAAAAACAAAACATTCGGCAACTTGGTCACTGTGTTGCGAACCGTTCGCAACACGAATACCAGAGAGTATCGACACGACTTACAAGCCGCTTATACTTCGTTCTGGTTTACTATGGAAAATCGTGCAATTCACGCGCCAAAAAACAAATAAAACTTATTTTTCGCAAAATTCCGTTTA
Source organism: Planctomycetaceae bacterium (assembly GCA_031287585.1). Taxonomy (GTDB): domain Bacteria; phylum Planctomycetota; class Planctomycetia; order Pirellulales; family Thermoguttaceae; genus UBA8133. The sequence continues at coordinate 10,146 of JAITST010000040.1, forward strand.
CAATACTTATTTTACGGGTTCAATGCAACGGTCACTAATGTCGCCAATTCGTAAAACAACACCGATTAAATCAAAGGTGTACAGTTTTGATGCATAATTTTGCACAAAGCGTATTATTTTACACCGCTTCCAAAGTTCACGCCGCGTCAAATGCGTGTTAAATATAGCATACTCCGAAAAGTTTTACATGGGGGTATGCAGGAATTTTTTGAGAATTTTTTTGCGCAACGAGATATATTTTATACATTTTTCGTTTTTCCAAATAAGGTTTACTCGCGGCAACTTCATGATGTCAACAATTTTCAACCGTGTACGATATATCGCACTTTCCGAGCAAGAGGAAAGTACAGGTTTGACTGTGGTTACAAAAAAATATCAACCATTGACACAGATTACTCCATTTCGTACAATCTCATTACGGCAGTCCGACGAGGAAAAAGTATGACCTAACCACTTATGTTTGGTATAAGAAACGTTTTAAGAGGAAAAATATATGTCAGCATTGGATTATGAAGTATTGGTTCCGAAAGGTGGGACGATTGTTTTGCCGCCGGATTTTTACGGCTACAAAGTCTTGGTTACAAAGAAAGTATCCCCGTTGCCTGAAAACAACGACCATTGGAATACAAAAAAATCGCTGGAACAATTGGCACAGGAACAAGGAATTGAACCGCTCACCGACCCTGATCGTATCTTTGGTTCTCTTGCCAATTTTTGGAAGGACAAAGAAGATGTTGAAGATTTTTTACGTTGTAATCAAGAGGTAAATAAATGATAGACTCGCTTCTGCTTGACACGAATATCATTACATACTTTTTTAGTGATACGACATGGAGAGAGTTATATCTTCCTATTGTACGAGGAAAGAATCTCTATATTTCTTTTGTGACTATTGCGGAACTTCTTGAATCCGCTTATCATCGGCGGTGGGGAGTGAGAAAATTCCACGAGTTCAGGGAAAAACTGGCTAGGGAATATGCGATAGTTCCATTTTGTGAAGATATATGTGATCACTTCGCTTGGATTCGTCATGAACGCCGTAACAGTCCGATTTCTGTATCAGATGCTTTGATTGCAGCAACGGCTTTGGCATACAATTTACCGCTTGTTACACACAATAAAAAGGATTTTTACGGTATAGACGGCTTGAATGTTATTTCAAAATACGAAGCCAAAAACGAAGCATAGAGCCAATCGTACCAGACGCTTTGTTACCACCCCTACCTGTTCGCGCAGTCAGATTTATATGGTACAATCTTTGTTTCGTTGGTACGGTTGCGGACAGTTGTGTTTGTTTGTTCCGTACTAAATTTTTCACCAATAAACATCAGGGAGACTAAATTATGCCGGACGGCGATAATGTTCAGAGTGGTAAGGGCGCGGGAATCGGTACGCCGCAGAAGAGTGACGGTTATTTTTTGAAGGGTGCGTCGAATCTTGACTGGGGTATGAAGGATAGGTTGTCGCGGATTTTCAATCCGAAGTCGGGGCGGACTGTTATGCTCGCGTTCGACCACGGGTATATTATGGGACCGACGACCGGACTGGAACGAATGGATTTGAGTATCGTGCCGTTGATTGAGTACGCCGATTGTATTATGTGTACACGGGGAACGTTGCGACAGGTTGTTCCTCCGACATTCAACAAGCCGGTATCGTTGCGGTTTTCCGCCGGTACGACTATTCTGACATCGCTCAACGACGAGTGCATTATGGATATTCAGGAAGCGTCACGGCTCAATGCGTCAATGCTCGCGGTAATGGTCGCAATCGGTGACGCAGAACACGAGGCGGTGACAATTCGTAACCTAACAAAGACGGTTGACATTGGTACACAATACGGTATTCCGACATTGGGCGTGAACGCGGTCGGGAAGGAATTGAAGCGTGACGCACGTTATCTGGCGTTGGCGGCACGTGTAGTTGCGGAGAACGGGGCGAACGTGGTAAAGACGTACTACTGCGACGACGATTTCGAGCAGGTGACGAATGCGTGTCCGGTGCCGATTGTGATAGCGGGCGGAAAGAAACTGCCGGAGAAGGAAGCGTTGGAGATGGCGTACAAGGCGGTCAGCCAAGGCGCACGCGGAGTGGATATGGGAAGAAACATATTCCAATCCGACAGTCCGGTCGGTATGATGTTGGCGGTAAAAGAAATTGTACACAACAACGAAAAACCGGATAAGGCGTTGCAGTTGTACAACGATTATAAAAACGGAAAACACTGAAGGCATTTCTAAAAACCTCAATTTTAACCGCAGAGTTCGCAGAGAAACGCAGAGATTTTATTTTGAAAATCTTTTGTAATGATTTATAATAGAATAAGTTATAAAAAAATGTACCGTCGCGATTCTTTGCGTCCTCCGCGTTAAAAAAGAGTTTTTAGAGATTTTCTGTAATGAGTATAAATTTTGTACCGTATTATTTTCATCAGCCAACCATCAAATGACCCTCCGCCTTCCTCTTCTTTGGCTTTTTCAGATTGAACAGCCCGAAAATTTCTTCTTGGTTTAATCCTGTTGAGTCGTTCATTCCTCTTGCGCCGGAGAGAATTAGTTTTGATAGTTCCCGTTTTTCTCGTAAGATTCTGTCTATCCTTTCTTCTACCGTATCGACCGAGATAAATCTTGTTACCAGCACCTTGTCTTTACCGCCGATTCTGTGAGCGCGTGCTATCGCTTGGTCTTCTACTGCCGGATTCCACCAGCGGTCAAACAGGAAAACGTATTGCGCAAACTGTAAGTTTAGACCGACACTCCCCGCTCCGTAACTCATCAGTATTATATGGCACTCGTTATCACTACGGAATTTTTCGATTACCAAATCACGTTGCGAATGCGGTATTCGTCCGTGATATTCCACCGGATTAAAACCTTCCAGTCTGCTCTTCAAAAATGTCAACGTCTCGACCCACTGACTGAATATAATCGCCTTTCGTCCGCTCTGCGCGATTTCCTCCATATCGGCGGCGAGCCGCTCCAGTTTCGTACTCTCACCGCTTATCGGGTCGTAGTTACAAATCTGTTTCAAACGCATAACCAACTCGAAAACATTTTGTATCGAAATACCATCGCCCATCTCGTTCAGCCGCATCGAACCTTCGTCTTCCGCTTGTTTATACGTACTCCATTGCGACTCCGACAACACTACCTGTACGTCGCGGTCAGAACGTTCCGGCAAGTCGATATTCACGTCGTCCTTCGTTCGCCGCAGGATATGTTCGCCGACAACATCCGCAACTTGTGACGGTTTCAAACCCGATTGGAGGAATCCCGGCGCAAGAAATTCAAATATGCCAACGAGGTCTTCTTGCGAGTTTTCAACCGGCGTTCCCGTCAACGCCCAACTACGTTTTCGCGGTATCGAACGCGCTGCCTGTGACGTACTGCTGCTAACATTTTTGATTCGTTGCGATTCGTCAAGTACAACCAAGTCGAACGTTGTACCGCCCATATTCGACGGACAATCGTAGTATTCGCGGTCACGATGCAGCAATTCGTAGTTCGCGATTCGTACCGGAATTCTATCCGACTGCCACAACCATTTTCGCCGATGATGATTCCCGTCAATGACTTGAACGTTGATTTCAGGAGCCCACAAATCAAATTCGCGTTGCCAGTTTGTAACGAGCGGCTTCGGACAAACGAGCAACACGCTGCGGAGTTCACACGTTCGCAACAGTAACCGTATCGACGCGATTGCTTGCATCGTTTTACCGAGTCCCATCTCGTCGGCAAGTATCGCAAACTCCGCACTGTATAAGAACGCGATACCTTGCTTTTGGTATGGATACGGTTCAAACGGCAATTCGAGCGTCGGCAAGTTTAGGATTGATTCCAGCGGCGGTTGTAATAGGTAACTGAGTTTGTCAACCAACTTGATTGCGTCGCGCGGTACTTGAATACGTGTAACTTTTTCCGGTAGTTCGAGACAGTTGTCGGCGTTCTGCTCGTTACCTTGTTCTATATCGATGACGGCGGCGGCGAAATCAGATGATTGTTCGTTAGTAACTTTACGAAACGGTTCTGATTTTTCTGTATTGTGACCGTTGTCAACAATATCAACCGGCGGCACAAAGAACCAACTTTTAATATCGGTACGCGAACGTTTACCGATTGGTAATGAGAAAACTTGCGGTTTCGAGCGAATGGCAGGATTGAAAGTTTGAACGCCAATATCAATCCCGCGCGTTATCGCTTGATTCCAACCAGTGATATGAAAATCAACCGATGGCAACACGCTAACGTTACAACCAAATGGCTGTGACGTGTTACAAGAAGTTTGAAACCATTGGCTGGTGACGGATATGTTGTTCATAGTATTTTAGATTTGTGATTTTAGAATTGCAATTGAATGTTACATAATCTAAAATTCCTCACGCCGCACGTTGCGTTTCTTCCAACGCCAATCGGATGCGTTCAAAAGGTTCTAGGAAGTCCAAAGTTTTCATTAACACTGTCAACTTCTCACGCTGTTGCTCACGAGTGATTTTCAAGTGTCCGGGTAACGCCAGTAACTTGTGACCAATTTCAATTTCTTCCCAGTTGTCAACGCATAAACCCGGTATGTTGTGAAGACGAACTGATACGAGTGATTCGTTGTTTGTTTTATTACCGCTGTTGTTCCCGTTGTCGTTTTCGTATGAAAGTAACGGCAACGTTTCGCGATTGTTCGCTGCGTTATTGGTTGCCGCGTCAGTTTTCTTCGGTGATAGCGTAACGTAAATTACCGGCTTGTCCGTAAACTCCTGTAACGCAAGAACAGGTATAGCATTCGTGAATACTAACGCTGTCTCACTACGCGATTTACCAACGAGCGTCTGTCCGATTTGCTCGCCGTAGATAAACGGCGCGAGCGAGTCACCGTACAAAATTTCCTGCGGACGTGTGGTACGAACGGGCGTTGTACAGTGAAACTCAACTGGTCGCCCCGCCTTATTCAAAACAAGGTAGCCGCCAATCAAACCAAACTTGACGTGTTCGACTACCGAGAGAAAACCCAACAATTCTGCTGCTTCAGACATTGACTATGTTTGTTGATTTTATTCAAAATGTAACTATTCACGTTTTTTTAATCACTAATACGCGCACGAATAAAACGACTCAAATTATACATAAAACGACTCTTCCGTCATCTATCGGAACGAATAACTTTTTAATTCGGTAATATCGTTGAAGACGAAAATGTCAACGCATCTTAAATTGGCTTGACATTCTGCCTATTTTAACATTTGGGCAATAAAATTTGATAATTTGCAAAAAATTCCCAAAATGTTACGTCACGTTACTAGACAATTTTGAACCAATATGACTATACTATTAGGGTCTTGTGCGAAGGAGCGTGCGCGACCGGCAATTGCCAACTGATTATTTTTTTGACGCGAGCGGAGGAAACGCTCAGTTTCATACCGAAATTATCCAACTTTTTTTATAAAACAATGGAACACCACACTCACACTCATTTTTTCACTACAGCAGATGTTATCCCAAGTTCACCAACGCCGGTTTTAGAACCGCGACACGATTCGATGTCGGAGATGTGTTCGCTAATGCGTGAGATGCTAGCGGCACAAGACCGCCAGAACGAATTACTCGAAGAGTTAGTCGTTCAGGTCGGGGCGGGGAACCGTCAACGTGTATCAGAACTGACACTCTGGCAACAGGCGAATCCCGAACTAGCAAACTTCTGCCGCCGCGCCGCCGACAAACTTAGTAAAGTTCAAACGGAGTATCTGGCAACGATAACAAACGAAATCGAATATCATTTTGATAATCTAATAGACGGTGAATTTATGCTGTCAGAATTTGTTGACCGCTTCGGTCCTAGATTCGCCCATCTAAACGGCTTGTTGCACGTACTCTCTCAATTAGGGAGCCATATTCCTGTTACAACCACAACAGAAACGCCGTCACGTTCAGCAAAATGATAGTCCATACATACTTATATTTTTTAACGTGAAAAAACACCGTAAGTTTTTATCGTTAATAAATAGAAAACTGTCCGTCCATATTTACTATAACCTCCTATCGAATAATGAAAAATTTCCTCATGCTGTCCCTAGTAATTGTAATTACAATTCCAGCCCTAGCCCAGTCGCCGCTCGACTCAATTATCGAGCCGAACACGAAAGCGGTCATACTTGGTACTGGTTACGGCTTCTGCGAAGGTCCCGCGGTTGACGGTGTTGGTAACATCTATTTTTCAGATGGTGCAAAAGACTCAATTCATTTCTACGCTTACGCTCGTCCGGTACAACTCTTCACCGACAAATCAACCGATGCAAACGGAATGATGATGAATGCTGCCGGTGAACTCGTAGTCTGCGAAGGTGCGGCGTTTCAAGTAGTAGCAATCAACACACGGACAGGCGAACGCCGTGTCCTGACAAAAGGAATCGACGACAAACGTTTCAATGAGCCAAACGACATAACAATCGACAAGTGGAACGGTTTCTACTTTACCGACCCGAACTACCGTCATCGCAAACAAGAAACGGTAATGAAAGAAGACGTGTATTACGTAGCAGCTGACGGCACAACGACGCGAGTTTCAACAGTTTGCAAAAAACCAAACGGAATTTTGTTGTCCGCCGATTCAAAAATACTGTACCTTGCAGATAACGGGACAAACATAATCTATCGTTATGACGTAACAGGAGCGGGTAAAATAGAAAACGAAAAAGAGTTCACAAAAACCCAATCCGGTCCCGACGGAATGACAATAGACAAGGATGGAAATCTGTATATCGCCTGCGGCGGTAACGGTGTAGAAATCTTCAAACCAAACGGCGAACCGCTAGGGACGATAGGAAAACAAAACGATGTCTCATACGTTTCCAATGTAGTATTCGGAGGTCCCGGCGGGAAATGTTTGTATATGACATCAGGAAACAAATTCCTAGGTATTCAAACCAAAACAACTGGCGGTACACCTGTCGTCGCAACAGTTGTACCGTAGAAAAAACGTTGTACCGTTGTTGTATGTTAGAAAAATAGACAATGTCGTCATCGCAAGCCGCCCCAAAAACAAACAGTGCTTTCGCAAAAACTGTAGCGTACACGTTGGCACGTGTTGTATTGAACACTTTTTTTATGTTGTTCTACAATGTCCGCTATTACGGCAAACGAAACGTACCGGATAAGGGGGCGTTGTTGGTTATTTGTAATCATCAAAGTATGTACGACCCGCCGCTAATCGGTGCGGGTATGACGAGACGGCGTTGTAACTATCTGGCGAGAAAAACGTTGTTCAAGTTCAGACCGTTTGCGTGGCTCATTGATTTATACGATGCAATCCCGCTAGACATTGATGGTATCGGCTTCGCGGGAATCAAGGAAACGTTGAAACGTCTAAAACGTCAGGAAGCGGTACTGGTATTTCCCGAAGGAGCAAGGACATTTGACGGCGAAATACAAGAATTTAAGCCCGGATTCATAACGTTAGCAGTCCGTAGTAAGGCAACAATAATTCCGGCAGCAATAGCCGGTTGCCACGAAGTCTGGTCAAGAGAACAAAAATACCCAAACTCAACTGGTTACATAAAAGTAAACTTCGGCGAACCAATCCCGCCAGAAATAATCTGTTCGTTAGACGAAAACGAACTACATAAAATGGTAGAAGAAAAGGTGAAAGAGTTGTACGAGCAGATTCGGTATGGTGTCAAGTGAAACGTTGACGTAAGGGCAAATAATTATTCCCCGTCGAAAAACAATAGCACGAAGTAGCAACGTAAACAATTTCGACTCTCTTGAAAAATTCGACCGCGCGTGGTAGAATGCTGTGAAGAAAGGAGCAATTTTTATGTCTCGTTATATCAATCCTTATACCGATTTTGGTTTCAAAAAGTTGTTCGGCGAAGAGGCGAACAAGGATTTACTTATGGACTTTTTGAACGCGGT
>JAITST010000126.1 GCA_031287585.1 Planctomycetaceae bacterium
AGGTAATTTCTCTTGCGAACATTCGGCGAATATGTTAACATTGGGAAACATTCTAACAGGAAAGGAATCCGATGTCAACAATTCTGCCAAAAACATACCAAACCGACTTGACAGATGAACAATGGGCGATTCTCCAGCCGCTCATCATTCTGCCCGATGGCGGTCGCCCCAATTTCAAGCGCACCAAGCAATTTGAAAATATCAACGAAGCCCTTCGCCGACAAGTTCGAGTTCAAGAAGGACGCAACGAAGAACCGAGTTTGGCAATCATTGATTCTCAAAGTGTCAAAGCCGCAAACACCGCAGAGGAAAGAGGCTATGACGCAGGAAAAAAAACGGCATCAAACGGCATTTTTTGGTTGATGTATCGGTAATGTTCTAAAAAAGTTATCTTGCTGATTTTTCAGCAAGCCGTTAATCTACCTGAATGTCCGCACACCACATTTTACACCGAAAATACTTACAACGCCTGCAAGCCCGGCGTGAAAGCCGCCGTTCACAAGCAAGCCGTCAACGGCAGCGGTGTGCGTGTCATTTCCCGCTGTCTCGGCATCAGTACCGATACCGTTATCGCCGAATTAAAAAAAGTCGTGACGAAAAAGAACACGCTGAAGATAGAGCGCAAGCATTTGTCGTTGCGGACGTGGTGCAGCCGTTTGGTACGCAAAGGAATTCGCTTTTCCAAAACGGAACAGATGCACAAAATCGTCGTCGGCTTAATAATCAACGTCTGGTTTTTCGGATGCCATTGGCTAATTCAATAATTTTAGAACACGACCGGAAAGAGTTATGATGTTTTTTGCCGTTTTTTGGAACAATTTTCAAAAAAATCAAAAAATTTCTTTCCTCCCTATTGCAATTAGAATTTAAAATGTTAAAAAGATAGACATTCGTGTCCTCATTAGTATGGATGTGACAGATGGCTTTGGTGAGTGCAATACAACAAAGTGCTTTATCAAGTACCGATATGAACCGTAATGGTTTCGGTAGGCGTTCTGGTTCTTTTGCCGTTTCTGCAAACAATATACACACATTGGAAGCCATCTATCAAGATACTCTTCTCAAGCACCGCGATGGCAACCTTGCCAATACCGATATTAAAAAGCATTTCAGTGAATTGTTCGTTTGTTGTATTGCAAGAAGTTGCCGCTCGCTGAAACTCGATGTTCTCGTTGCCGAAGAGGATGCCCGAATTGTCGTTCGGGCTGGAATGGATTCCATTTATTGTGAAAAAATCGACCACCAAATACTAAAGCGAAGCAAAATCGTTTTCGCTTCGATGAATACAGTCCGTGATTATAAAACCTTTTTTGAACGGGTCTGTCCGACTGGTTCCCATATGATACCTTAACGTTTTATTCCTTTCATTCGCTTGGAGTTGCTATGTTGTCAAGAAAGACATTTTTGCAACAGGTCGTAGATGCGGTTTTTGGAACAAGAAAGAACGAGAAGTTCAGGAAGCGAACTCTCGGTTTAGAGACGTTGGAATCGAGGGAGTTATTATCTGCCGTTAGTGTCTCTTCGGGGCAGGATAGTATTGAAGAAGGTCAGAGCGGTTATATTCAGATACAGCGGGACGACACATCAACGGAAGAGACCATTTTTTATGAATTGGATTGGCGGAACGGCAGTGGTTCAAATGGTAGTGAACCCGGCTGGGCGGCGGACGGTGTAGATTTTGATTGCTTGGCGAATTTGGGCGGTGATTACGGATATGTTACGTTTACAGTTGGACAACAAAACGCCAACATTGATATCAACGTTTTTTCTGACCAGTTGGCAGAGGGAACGGAACAATTATACGTCTCTCTTCCATCGTATGATAGTATCGGCAGGGATTATATTGACACTTTATGCGATTATGATTACGGCGATGGTTACACCATTAACCCGAATGCTTCGTCTGTAACCATTTCTATTCTTGACAACACGGCTGCCGCTGCGGCTGATGCCGGTGATACATTAGCGACGGCGATGGGAATCGTGTTTAACAATAACGTTTTCAATTATACCGACATCATCGGCAATGGTTTTTACGGCTATCTGGACGTTGATATTTATCAACTGACTGTGTCGAGCGGCGATATTGGAAGAGAATACGTCTTTGAAACTTCGTTGCCGAATAGTTCCAATGCGTCGCCTGTTGACACCTACCTGTATCTTTTTAATTCGTCCGGCTCTCAACTTACTTACGATGACGACGGCGGCAATGGACTTTACTCTCGGTTGACTTTTACACCGGCGGAGGCAGGAACCTATTATCTTGGCGTTTCTTCTTATGGCAACCGCTATTATTCGCCGACTTTCGCTTCCAGCGGTTCGGGCGGAGGAACCGGTGATTATACGTTAACGGTCACGGTCAACGGCGGTGAGAATACAAACGGCGGAAATACCGGCAACGAAGACACGGGAGACGACGAACTGTCTTACGTCTCTCTTAATATAAGTAATGACCAATATACGGTATTGCATAACACAGTGATGTCCGTATCGGCTTCTTATGGTCTTTTGTCGAATGACTATAATCCTGGAATCGCCGGTGTTAGTATTGTTGCAAACTCTTTGCCGCTCTATGGTCAGTTGCAACTTTCTCCGAATGGTGCTTTTGTCTATACCCCTGATGATGGGTTTGTGGGTCAGGATTGTTTTACCTACCGCTTAGCGGAGACAAATGGCAATATCAGTGATGTTGCAATGGTTATCATCGACGTGACAAACTCCGAAGCGACCGGCTCCTTTCCAACGTTTTCTTTCGTTCACGACAGCAGTCCATCGTTCTATTATTACACAAATTTACTCTATTACTGGAACGATGCCGACGGCGATGAACTTTCAATACCTGAATTTACCAACGCTCAACACGGAACGGTTAATGTTTCTTCCGACGGTTATTTTACCTACACACCGGACGAGCATTTTATCGGCAGCGATTTCTTCCACGTAAAAATAGTCGATTCAACCGGAGCGGGAACGTTACATCTTGTTCCGATTACGGTAAGCAACTCAACACCCATCGCCCATAACGATTATTACGTAACGGCGGTCGGCGGAGTATTGCAAATAGATTACGGCGGAATACTTAACAACGATTCCGACTATGATGGAGATTCGTTTTCAGTCGTTCAAAGTTCTCAAACACAAAATGGGACTCTGACACTCAACCCTAACGGAACGTTCACTTATGTTCCTAATGCTGGTTTTTCCGGTGTCGATAGTTTTACCTACGAAATTACAGATGGTATTGATAAAGGTGTTGCCGTTGCTTTTATTAACGTATCCGCAGAACAGAATCCTGCGGCAATAGACGATTCTTTTACTCTAACAGCGGGCAGCAGTTATAACGGAAGTGTGCGTTGGAATGATAATTACTATGCCGTCTATCCGATGGGCGATATTGAATTTGAAGCCGCCGACCCGCATCATGGCACGCTAACGTTTTCGACTGACGGTCAATTTATTTATACTCCCGATGCTGGTTTTACCGGTGAGGATTCGTTTACTTATAAAATTACTGGTTACTTTGGGGAAAGCAACACCGCTCTTGTTTTACTGCACGTTTCTAATCAACTTCCCAGAGTGATAGACGGCACGTATTACACTTATGCGAACACCACCCTCACTGAGGGAGACAATAACTCGTCGAAACAAGGAGTACTTTCCAACGGCATCGACTACGATTGGGGGCAGGATATTATTGTTGATTGGCACGGTCAACCATCGCACGGAACCGTAAGTGTCAGTTTCAACGGTAGTTTTGAATACATTCCCGATACCAATTTTGTCGGCACAGACCATTTCGTTTATCACGTGTCGGACTCCTACTCGGAAGGCGTTTATGGTGATGTTACGATTTATGTTACCAATCACGTTCCAACGGCGAACGATGATAATCACTGGCTGTATTCACGAACGTCTGATGGAAGTGCTTATGAACCCTATGAGTTTAATGTTCTGTCCAATGATTACGACTATGAATATCAGCCGCTTACCGTAACAATTCTTGCGGAGCCGACGCACGGAACGTTAACGGCAAATGCGGAAAGCGGGTCTTACACGTATACCCCCGACCCTTTGTTTACCGGTATTGATGTCTTTATCTATTATGTCAGTGATGGAATCGCGGCAAGTAATACGGCGAGAGTGACGCTCAACGTTTCTCCGGCGCAGGCAACCGCCCGCTTTGACGAATACACGGTTGAATACGGTCATAAACTCACTGTCTCTCCGTCGTATGAAAATATATATCAAGACGAACGCACAACGTATGTGATGTCGTCCTTATTCTCTAACGATACAACGAACGAACAATTTTCTCTTGATACGCTCCAAATTGTAAAACAACCGGCGTATGGAACCGTGGAATTAGAGGTCGATGAAGACGGGCAGTACACCGGCGGTTTTACTTACACCCCGAATAATACTTCTTTGACACCGGGGCAAGGGGAGCCGATTCTGATTGACGGTTTTTCTTATCAGTTCGGTGAGGGCGATTTGACAAGCAATGTTGCATCCGTCAAGATTGCGATTCAGTTCCAAAAACCGGCTGCCAAGAATGACGCTTATACACTTCAGAACCTTGTGGGAACGGAAAGCGGTGCTTATGGAGCCGCCAATTCCGGTATTCGCGGTCCCTATACGGTTCCTATTTCCAGTGGTGTTTTGGCAAACGATTCGGGCAACTGGTCTTCTTATTCGTATTTTTCCTCGTGGAATTCTTTCTCTTCGTTGTCTGCGTCGGCACAAGAACTCCTTTTTAATACGTGGATTCAAGGTGATATAACTGGCTCGATTCGTCATTTTGTTGTTGCCGGCACGATGACAACGGAAGAAGGCGGCACCGTCATTTTGAACTCCGGCGGCGGTTTCACTTATACTCCTCCGGCGGTTTCCGGCGAGGAAGGTTTTTATGGATTAGACAGTTTTGAGTATCAAACATCTTACTATCTCTGTTTGCCGAACGCTGAACCGCTTCGGATTGGAACGAAGAGTCAAAAGACCACGGTAACTCTTGACCTTCGGGTTACCGAACCGGTTGCGAGAGATGATTTTTATGTGATGCCGCCCAATTTGGACACGTTAGAAATCGGAATCAATGAAGGATTGATTTCTCACTATTACGGCTACTATGGCTACTATGGCTACTACAGCTATTATGGCTATTACGGGGCATATGGCGGAGAAAATGATTCCGACCTCAACGGTATGGAATTACAAATTTATCAGCCGGGACCCGTCTCGACGGACGGCAGCGAAGGTCATTCTCTCACGGTTCACGCCGACGGCAGTTTTGAATTTACTCCTTCATCGGAAACGTTTGCAGGAGAAGTAACATTTGAGTATCGGGTGACCAATGGGATTCGTATCAGTGACCCCGTAAAGGTTACATTATTGGTAGAGAACCATTCGCCGACGGTCTATTACACTCCGCGTTTAACCGTTTCTCCTGAAACAGAGTATTCGGGTTCTTTACCTGTCAGCGATGACGGACGCGGAACGTTAACTTATACGGTCACCGGATACAAGCCGAGTTGGGTATCAATCAACCCTGACGGGACTTACCATTTTACGCCCCCCGCGGGTTTTGACGGTGCAATAGAGATACCCTACTCCGTGAGTGATGGTGTTGCTGGTCATAGAATAGCAGAAGGACAATTATGCATCTCTGCGAACTCTTATTACTCTGGTTATTACCTGTATGCTGACCTGATTTATGAGTCCTATGACCGCTGCGGCTATTATTACGGTTATGACTCCGAATCGGACTGGATTTTTTATCCTCTGAACGGTAATGTATTATACAATGCCTCGACGAACGGCGGAGATGTAAACGTTGAGTGGAACTCGTCAAACATCAATGAAGATAGTGATGTGATATTTACAGCATCTTCGGACGGCAATTACAGTATCCAAGTCAAGGACACGGCATCTTCTGGTTTGATTCATAAGAGTTTTAGTTATACGATTCACGCGACCGCCCCCAATGGAACTCCTTTGGAAATAGATTCAACGCTTCACGTTGAAATTCTGCCGGTTCCGTCTTTGCCTAAACGCACGACGCTTTACACAGCGCAATACATCAGCGACCCGGATACTCAGAGTGTTTATTTCAAATTAGACGATGCGTTTGCGAACTCTTATTATAACTATTACAACAACTATTATTACTATGGGTATTACTACGGATATCCTTGGCAGGATACGGAGACGTACTCTTATGAGTGGGATACGAGCGGTACGAGTAGTTGGCTTGACTTGGAAAATTCTCATTTCAACGCGGATGGGACGTTTGACCTTCGCTCGTTAGATACACTAAGTCACCAAGACAACATTTACGATATTCCTTACACGGTCCGAAAGAATACAACGGACGTAGTCGTCGAAGAAGGGGTGGTGCGGGTGCATTTGAGAACAACGCTTGCGGTTGCCGCAGACGATGAATACACTGTCCTGCACGATAATCCCTTGCTCGTACCGTGGGATAACGGTTTGTTTATCAACGATACGGACATTGACATCGGCAATCTTAGTGCCTCGGTGATTTCCACTCCTGCTCACGCAGAACGTTTTGAGTTCGACGAACACGGCGGCTTTTTATATGTTCCCGTAGCGGGCTTTGTCGGGTGGGATTCCTTTGAATATAAACTCAATCCCGATAGTTCTTATGTTGGTAAAGGTTATTCCGCCCGCGTCAACATTCACGTCACGGACACTCCCGGAACGGCAAAGAACGACTATTACGAAATTGAACACGACCAAAAACTTTTCGTATCCTACAAAGAGGGTGTGCTTTTACAAGAGAGCAGTAACTATGGATACGTATACGGCGGCGATGTGGACCCGGACGAAGGAGATATGGGCATCGCTCAAATGGAAATTGTCGGCAACGGTCCTGAACACGGTATATTAACAACAAATGCCCTCGGCGGCTTTTGTTATGAACCGGAAGCGGGCTATACGGGCATAGATACGTTTTACTATCGCTTCGGAACGAGTCAAACAAAGAGCAACGTCGCTGCCGTTTCGATACGGGTGAAGAACACGCTGCCGCAACCTCAAAACGACCAGTATTTCCTGCCTGATGCGTCCGGGACGGTGTTCTACAGGAATTATGAAGAGGGCGTACTCGCCAATGATACCTTGCGGGACAATGAGATTCCTACTGTGCTGCTGAAATCCTCCAATGCCCAAGGAACGCTGGACCTTCGTCCGAGCGGAGCGTTTATCTATACACCGCTTGCCGGATTTCACGGGACGGACTATTTTGTCTATACCATTTCGGACGGAATTGAGGAAAGCATCCAAGCCGTGATTTCCTTTACGGTGGACAACGCACAACCCGCAGCGGTTTCTGACCGTTATGAAACGTCCAAGAACTGCGCACTGACGATTGCCGCTAATGAAGGGGTCTTGCTGAACGATTATGACGAAAACGGTGACATCTTGACGTGGTCGGTTCTTACGCAACCGACGCACGGAACTCTGTTGGGAACCAGCCAGAACGGCGGATTTCACTATCTTCCCGACGAGAACTTTGTCGGCGAAGATTTCTTTACCTATCAAGTGAATGACCCTTATGGCGGAACAGCCGCCGGTGTGGTGCGTATTAACATCACCGGCGAAAAAGCAACGGCAAGTAAGCACACCTACACAACAGAATATAATCGAACGCTCGTCGTCTCCCGTTTAGACGGTTTGCTCATTTCACAAAACGGAACTGAGGGGAATGGCGCCTCGGAATATCATCTAACGGTTCAGGTGTTAGACCAGCCGGAACACGGCATACTCTCGCTTTCTTCTTCGGGAATGTTCACCTACACGCCCGAAGAGGATTATATCGGCGAGGATATGTTTACATTCCAAACATATAAGGACGGCATTCCCGGTGCGGTTTCCAGTGCGGTGATTTCAGTGACCGCTCCTTCTGCGGCAACCGCTGTGAATGATGTGTATTCTCTCCTTCACAATGAAGACCTGATACTTAATGTTGATGAAGGATTGTTGGCAAATGACCAATTAGCGGAAACCGGCCTTGTCGAAATTATTATTGTCAATCAACCGCTGCACGGAACGGTCAGCGTTAATCAAAACGGTTCATTCCGTTATGCTCCCAGTCAGGGCTTCGCCGGAAACGACCTTTTTACCTATAAAATCAAGAAGGGAGAAACTTACAGCAACATCGCAAGCGTATCCCTTTCCATCACAAATACCGTTGACGCGGCACAGGAAAAGTCCTACATGACTCATTCCGAAGAGTCCCTTTGGATGTCCGTGTGGGACGGTGTGATAGGATACACTCACGATTCCGAAGGAGACCTGCTGACGGTAACACTTCTTCAAGATGTCCGTCACGGAGAATTGATATTGTATGAAAACGGAGCGTTCGGATATATTCCCGATGAAGGATTTTTCGGAGAGGACTCCTTCTATTATCAACTTGCCGATTCCATCACAGCAGGCGGAATGGCGAAAGTGACAATTTACGTTGAAAATACGGCACCAGTCGTCTTGAACGATACTTATGAAGTTTGGGCGGTGAACGAAGAGCGGTATTACCAAGTTTCTGCATCCGAAATTCAGTTCGGCACGGTCAACGACGGCGTAATGGACAACAGTGTTTTAATCCGACCGGCTTGGAATGGTATTCTCGCAAACGATACCGACGCGGACTTCGATGATTTGACTGCCCTTCTGGTGAATACCCCCTTAAACGGAACATTGACGTTAGACGCAAACGGCGGCTTCCATTATGTGCCGAATGCCGGTTTCGTCGGAACGGATATGTTCACCTACCGCGTTTCAGACGGTCATTCGACGAGCGGTATTGCTTCGGTCGAAATCATCGTCAAAGAAACCCTGCCGCATTCGGTGAACGATACCTACACCGCATTGCAAAATGAGGTTTTGTTTATTCCGTTAGAGCAGAGTGTTCTGAAAAACGATTTCGACCGGACGTACAGCCGTCTAGCGGCGGAGATTTTGACGCAACCGTCTCACGGAACTCTTTTGTGGAACGAGCAAGGCGTTTTTACCTATATCCCGACTCAGGATTATATCGGCGACGATTCCTTCACTTACCGAGCCGGCAAATCCGCTGCAACAGGCAGTGCGGCGACGGTGACCATTCACGTTCTTTCCCTCGATGATGCTGCAATTTCTCCGGTTACCGTTCAGAATGACTCTTATGAAGTGTCCCACAACGGAGTTCTTGTGGCGGAAAAGAGAAACGTATTGTCGAATGATTCCTATTGGGGAAATGACGAACGTTTTGCTGTTCTTGAAGATACGCCGCAGCACGGGACATTAGTATTTTTCTCGGACGGAACATTTCGATACACGCCGTTTGCGTTTTATCAAGGAATTGACACGTTTACCTACCGTGTTCATTGCGGTGAGTTGATAAGTGATTCAGCAACGGTTACTATCACGGTTATCAACACCGCACCGGTTGTTACTGACGATTCTTATTCTACGCACGCCGGAACTGCCTTGTTCGTTGATGCAGAGAACGGTGTTCTGCTCAATGATACAGATGATGAAAATGATTTCCTCACGGCATCTGTCTATACACAGCCGCAGCACGGAACGTTGACCTTGTTCTCCGGCGGGGCATTTACTTATCTTCCGACAGCGGGTTATACCGGAAATGATTCCTTCCAATACATCGTCAACGGTTCAGTGATAGGGACGGTATCTATTTCCGTTGAAAATTCCGCACCGACCGGCAACTATCATTCCTATTCAACGCTGCACGATAAAACACTGCGGGTCGAAGCATCCGCGGGGGTATTAGAAAATGCTGCCGATGCCGACAACGACACGCTTTCCTGCGAGGTTTATGAAACAACATCACACGGTCAACTAACCTTGTATGCTGACGGAACATTCGTTTACAAACCGGACAACGCTTATGCCGGCTCGGATTCCTTTACCTACCGCATTTGGGACGGAACGGATTGGAGTGCGGAGCAAACGGTTTATCTGAATGTTACCAATACGAACGACCCGATACAGAACCTCTACTATTCGGTAAAACACGACACGGCACTGATGGTCTTTTCCAGTGAAGGACTCATTCCGAATCGTGTTGATGCCGATGGAGATTATCTCTCCGTGCTTGTTCCGTCCTACGGAATGCCGCAGTACGGCGAGTTGGAATACTTCGCCAACGGCTCGTTCATTTACACGCCGAATGCTGATTACGCCGGTTATGATTCGTTCGTTTATCGCATCACGGACGGCGTGGACAGCAACGGCGACGGTATTCCTGACTATCAGGAACAAACGGTGTCGATTTACGTTGAGAATACACTTCCTTATATCCCCTACAACACTTTTTACTCTGTTGAGCATAATAAAAACCTTATTGTTTATGCGGATAATGGAATTCTAAAATATGCCGCTGACTCGAACGGCGAAACATTCACGATTGCGTTAAGCAACGAACCTCAGCACGGCACGGTGACTCTCGGCTATGACGGTGCGTTTATCTATCAACCGGAAGACGATTTTACCGGACAAGACACGTTTACTGTTGCTGTCACCAATGGTGTGGACGCGAACCAAGACGGAACACCTGACTATCAAACCGCTGTCATTACCATTGACGTTATCCATCCGCAAATTTGGGCAAACAATGATTATTACAGTATCAGTATGGGGCAATCGCTGCTCGTTGCGGAGAGTGCGGAGTTTGATAATCTTTGGGAACAGGCGGTTTATCATAATCTTCCGGGAGCGAACGATTATCATTACGGCGACGGTGCCTTGCAGTATCAACTCGTTTCGGCACCATCGCAAGGCGGCACGGTCATAATGAAAGAAACCGGTGTATTCGGTTTTATTCCTGACCAGTATTTCAGCGGTTCCTATACTTTTACTTACGAAGTTTCAAACGGTTTCGAGTCCGATACAGCAGACATTACCATCTATGTTTCCGATTCCTACATTTACCCGCAGAACGATTCCTACTCGCTCAGTACGGACTATTACACCGCCGACGGAAATACTTATTATTCTCCAAGTTATTACGGTTATTACAACGGCGAAACACTCAACATCATCAACGCATCAGAATTTACTTCCGGTTTGCTTGCCAATGATTATTTGAGCAACGGCGGTGTTTCCGGTCTGAAATTCGACCCGAACCGATACGAAGTGTCCGTCGATACACTTCCGTTTGAGGGAAAAGGAGAATTCAAATCGAACACTTACGGCGGCTTTTTGTTCATACCAAACGATACAGTTAATGAGACCATCACGTTTACCTATACGGTGCGTGATAAAATCACCGATACGACCGTCGAAGGAAGCGCAACGATTTACGCTTACAACATACTGCCGGTAACGAATAACGACGAGTTTTATTCTTACTACAAAACGCCGGCATCGGCGAATGGTTCCTACACTGCACGGGTCAGTATTGCCTCATTGCTGGAAAACGATTTCGACTACGAATCGAATTCGTTGTCCTTCGCCGGACTGGCGTACTGTCCCGATAACGTCACCGTTTCCGGCGGGGAAATTGTTTACACTTTGCCCGCCGGCTATGAGAGTGGTTCTGTTGCGGTGACATACAAAGTTACGGATTCAATTCACGACGACTCGGAATACTCTACCGGAACGCTTACGATTACTATCCTTAATGACCGTATCACGGTTAAAGAATATAATGCCGAAGCCGCACGGAAAAAACAGGATAGCATTGCGTTGAACAACCATATTAAGCGATTGATTCAGGCAGGCAGAACACGGGAAATTGCAGAAGGCGGAATTTTCGACTTACAAACAACCCTTGAAACGGCAATTGATGCTGCGACGCTAACGATGTTCAATGCGCTCGCGGAAGAGCAAGCCGGGTTGTTGGAATTGTATCTCAACAGCGAAAACACAAGAATCCTGCTCAAGGAACAAAAAGAGGCAGAAACGCTTGCACAATATCAAGCAGCGGAACTGACCTACACGATAGCGGCATTTCAGGCATCTTCCGCATTGAACGCGGCAGAACGAGGTGCTGAACAGCAATACAGAACGACAGAGGAAAACGAAACCGCGGCGTATCTGCGGCAACTTGCTGCACTGGACGCAACGCACCGTGCCGGATTGATTATACAGGAAAATCAGTTGTCGGAAGAGTTAGACGAACACGCCGATACGCAAATGGAGGCAAATGATACGGCACGGCAAGAGCATACACAGCGTCTTAATGAAGCGGAAGAAGATTATGCATCAACGCTTACAGCGTTAACCTTACAGCGTAATACGGCGATTGCAAACGCTGAAGTAGCATTTCATAATGCGTCGGACACTGCAAAAACAACACGCAACACTGCCGTTGCTTCGGCAAGCGCAGCGTATCAGACAGCAGTGAACTCCGCTTCCAGTGAGAGAAATGCGGCACTGAGCGACGCACAAACCGCTTATCAAAATGCCGCCGCTGCTGCCGAAGCAATCTATGCCCAGCAAACACCGGATGCGGAGACAACGGATTCCATCCAACTGATGAACAATGCCGATTATCGAGCGGCAGTCGAGGAAGCGTTTGAGGAGTATTGCACCCTCGTTGAAGCGTTGGAAGAGGACTATTGGGACGCAATGAGAATGGCAAACAGTGATTACGAAGATGCACTGATTGCCGCAAAATCCGCATACAACAGCAGTTACGGCGCAGCGAGCAGCACGTTTAATTCTGCGGTCAATACAGCAAAGACCGCATTTAATAACGCACAACAAGCGGCTGTCTCCGCACAAAACACAAAAATTGCTTATGCAGACGGCGTTTATTACACAACAGTTCAGAATGCGTCGGCTGTGTATTCAACGAGCGTATTTGCAGCATACACGACCTACGACCAGCAGCGTTATAACGCCAATTCCGCTTATACGACGAGCGTTGAAAATGCGGTAAATACCAAGATAGACCGTGTGTATGATGCGGAAATAGATTACAACAACACGATGGACCCTTTCGATTCTGCGTATCGGAGTGCAGCGAGAGAAGCGTTGCGGAATTACGAGACGGGGGTTCATTCGGCAAATACCATTTTTGACAACGCAACATTGGCAGCGGATATAGCATTCCGAAGTGCGGAAGTAACTCATTCCAACACGCTGCTTGTCAATATGTTAACAGCGTTTACTACCCGTGATGGACAGTTCCGTGAACAGAATCAAACGCTGATAACAGCGAAGAAAACGGCGTGGAATACACTGCAAGCAACCTGCTGGGCAGCGGAAAACACCTACATCGGAACGATAAACACGGCGATGCAGAGCATACGCAGCAACAACGCTCTTCAAACATATTCCGTCAGCGCCGCGATGTATGGTGTAAATGCTGCGTTGGCGGAAGCAAAACGGGAACACGGCAGAGAGGCGGACGATGCCGAATACGTGGAGGCAAAAGTTCAGTACCTTATCGACAAGGCAAAAATCATCAAAAACAAAACGCCTGAATTTTCTGCATTGCAGAAGGAGAAAGAACAGGAAATTCTCGACGCAGAACATACGTTTGCGTTTACCCGCGCCGACGCAATGCGTAATTATGATATTGCGGTTGCAAACAGCAGTTATACTTACACGGAAGCGGCAATTTACGCTCAAGAGATTTATGACAAGGCGTTTGCCGAACATTCGGAGACCTACTTGGACTCGATGAATGAGGCAATGCAAACCTATTCTCTTGCGTTGATAACTGCGTCGAATCAATGGCAAAGCGGGGCAGAGAATTCATTAGCAAAACATTTATTGGATTATCAACTGTCGATTTCGGCTGCCGCAAAGGATTGGCTCGAAGGAGAGAACGGTGCAAGAACGGAATGTGATACGGCAATCAATGAAGCCCATACGGATTTACCGCTTGCGGTGAAGGACGCTTATACTCTTTGGAAAAACTCCGTTGCGGCAGCAGACGCGGCAAGTGAAATGTCCGTTCTTCTCGCTTCGTTTGCATTGAATACGGCTATCAATCCGGCACGGGAAGAGTGGGCAACGGCAATCGGCACGGCAAACACAGAGTTTGAAGAAGACATTTCGGCAGCGGCGAACGATTATGCAACGGCGGCAAATAATGCGGTGACAACACACAACAGTAATCTGCTTGCCGCAACACAGGATTGGACGGAATCCGTTTCCGAAGCGAAGTCCGATTGGCTGGAGGCGAATTTATCGGCAGTAGGGCAATCCATCGAAAGTGCAACGGACGCTTGGTTGGAATGGCTCGGCGATGTCAACGCATTACGGACGGCAGCGTTTTCGGAGTGGAACAACATTCAGGAAACGGCGTATTCACAGAAAGAATACGCTGCGGCAGCGGCGCAAGAAGTGTTTTCCAATGCGAAAGCGGCAGCGATTGCGGACGAAAAACTTGCCTTGCTTCCGTATCAGCAAACAATGCGGGAAGAGATACTTGACGCAGAGAACGACTATGTAGATAATATCACCGATGCGTGGGTTACCCAAAATACCAGCGTCACGGCGGCACGAACTTCTTGGAACAGCAGTGCGGCGGACGCGGCGAATACTTATTACGAAGAGGTCAGTGAATCATCGGCAACACTCCTTACCGGCCGTATGACAAATCAGACCTTGAAGAACACAGAAGACCAAGTGTCCTTGCTGGCATATCAGGTCGGGGTGCAGCCGTTGAACACGTCTTGGCAGAGCAATGAAAACGAAGCATCAGAACAGTATCAGCAGGAATTAGCATCGGCAGATGAAACACGATACGCGGCAATCATCGGTGCAACGGCGGTTTATAAAAACACGATGAGCCAAGCCGGTTATGTCTATGAGAACGTTCTCGCAAACTACGACCGTACCGTAGGAGCAGAACTCTCCGATGCCGACAGCGTATGGGCTTCGGCAGTGTGGACGGACTACACGGACTATCTCAAATCAATCAGCAGTATCTCAACGGAATACTCCGAAACGGTCATCAACGCAACAACTGCTTACACGGTTGCCGTTGCCGCATTGGACAAAACGCTCGCCATTGCGCGGGCGAACTCCGACCGCACTTATGCCGAAGACCTTGCAGACAATGTTAAAACTTATGGGAACACCAAAGCCAACTGCAAGGAGAAACGTGCAAACCGTGATGCCTTTCAGGCGTATAAAGCGGAACTGGCATTTGGCAATAATGGCAGCAAGAGCATAGACGAAAAACGTTCACATACGGCGCAGGTAAGCCCGACGGCATTTAATTCCACTACGTGGGTCGGCTACTGGGTGAGGAACATCAGCGAAGGCACTCTGAAAGATGTTGTTTGGGATTCGGCGGTCGGTGTTGCGGACAGCATTACAGGCAACGGTGTTTCTAATATGCTGCGCTGGAATGGGCTGCAAAACTGGACGGACACGAGTTCCTCGGCTTACACAGCAGGAGTGATAGGCGGCACGATGATTTCAGTGACCTTGTCCTTCGGAGCCGGTGCGTCGTGCAGTGCGGTTTCGACGTTCGTGAAGGTTATCGGCATAATGGACAGCATCGGTGGCGTGTCAAACTTGGCTTACAAAGTCAGCACCGGGCAACAAATCACAGCCGGTGACTGTTTCAGCGTCGCCACAAGTTCCGCCGTCTGGTTCGGCATCGGTCGAGCCGTCAAAAAACTTAACGGATGGCAGTGCTTCACGGTCGATACACTCGTCATTACTGAGGACACATTGCCAACAGAACAATTTGAGCCGGTATATGCAGGTTTTGATTGGACAACGCACATTGTGTTGGGAGTTGCCGCCACTGCTATTATTGGTTGGCAATTCAACGATATCCGGCGCAAAAAGGAAGAAGAAAAACAAAAGTTGCTCCCGCCGATGATGAACAAAAAACGTCAAACAGCAACAGAAAAATTATTCGAGTCAGACAATGTGCTTGATGATTTACTAGGTGTGTCCGATGACGCGGCGGATTCCCCGCTATTGTTGTGCAATGCCGAAAAGCATATCAACGTGCAATATCAGTTCCGTTCGACACAAGAGAAATATGATTCATTGCCGAAGCGTGGTATGTTTTCCCGCATCGTGACGACACTTTTATTGCTTGCGCTTTTATGGGGCGGATTCTTTGCGTGGCAGTATCGCAGAGCAAATACGCTGCCTCTAACGCAAGTGTCGCATCAGAAAACATCGCAACTGCAAGCGAAAAGAATTGGAGACATAACGCTCGGCGACCGAGTGTTGGGAAAGAATCCGGTGTTATCAGCG
>JAITST010000205.1 GCA_031287585.1 Planctomycetaceae bacterium
TTGCTATGTCAAGAGCGTTTTATTGTTTTACGGTGACTTAAATGCACCTTCAAAGGGAGTCCCCTAAATAGCCGCAAACAAAAATATGAGAAATTTGTCTTGCGGTACCGGTTGCAAACTATTGGTAATTAAGGTATAATGACCGCTCTTTGTTTTGTTCACTTGAGATTGTACATTTATGTCTTCGATAACTAAAAAAGAAACGGGCGGTTATACTGATAAGTTTTGGTATCCGCGATTTTGGGACGGGATGACTGTTACGGCTTGGTTTCGGGTTTTGTGGAAGGGAAGATTTCGCATTGCTCCGATTCGTTGGGCTATGGCTGTTATAATTACAGGTCTTGCGATTTTTTTTAATTCGCCAGCGGCGTTCCTGCAACGGCTTTTTTATGGTCGCAAAATACGCGAATGCAAGTTGGTTGCTCCGCCGATTTTTATCATCGGACACTGGCGTTCGGGAACTACGTTGCTTCACGAGTATATGATTTGCGACGAACGGTTTACGTTCGCCGACACTTACGCCTGTTTCGCTCCATCGCACTTTCTTCTTACACGCAGCACGCTCGGCGCGTTTGCGTCTTTGTTGATGCCGAAAAAACGTCCGATGGATAATATGTCGGCGGGACTTGACCGTCCGCAGGAGGACGAGTTTGCGTTGTGCGCTCTTGGTTTGCCTTCACCTTATTTGAATATGTTGTTTCCGAATAGCCCGAAACCAATTGATACGAATTTTTTAACATTACATAACGTTACCGAAAACGAACGCAAGACGTGGCTCGACGGACTTGAATTGTTGTTGAAGTCGTTGACCGTGAAATCGCCGCGTCAAGTCATACTCAAATCGCCGCCGCACACTGCCCGCGTCCGCACGATACTCGAACGTTTCCCTGACGCGAAGTTTATTCATATTCACCGTAATCCGGTTGCGCTATTCCCGTCAACTTACAACCTTTGGATGCGACTTGCGACCGACGAAGGTTGTCAACGTCCGCGAGGCGGTGCGGCTCTTGAAGAGTTCGTACTGAAAACGTTTGAAGAGATGTATGACGCATTCGAGGAAGATAGGGCGTTGTTGGGCGACAACCAAATTTGTGATGTCGCGTATTCTGAACTCGTCGCGCAGCCAGTCAATACACTGCGTCGTGTTTACGAAAAACTCGGAATCGAGAACTTCGATTCGGTTCAAGTTGAATTTGAATCGTATGCGTCAACGCAAAAAAGTTACCAGAAAAACAAGTTTGAACTTGCACCGGAAATGTTGGAACAGATTAAAACACGGTGGAAGCCGTATTTTGATAAGTATGGATACAATGAGGTATAACTCTTAACAATCAATGTAAACGTGAGGATTATTTATGGACTATAAACTGATAGAGCAAATTATTACAGGTAATGCGGATGCCTCCAAAGTAATGGAGTTAGACAACCGACAAAGAAATCGTAAGATTGATGCAAACCAACCAAAGTTAGTTGTATCTCCCCCCTTACCGATTGGTGAAGCGCAATTGTACACGATGAAGATAACGTTGTTGGGTATTGACCCGCCAATCTGGCGGCGTTTCGTAATGCCGACATTTTTGAAATTAGACCATGCCAGCGTGTTTCTACAAAGTTTTATGGGGTGGAAAAATAAACACGCATATTCGTTCACTATCAATGGATACTGTTTTGAACCTTTAGCGTTAAATTTAATTGAGGAAGGTGAAGATGATATTAGAAATCTTGATATTGATACTTCTTTGAAATCACACGGTATTTATAACCCCGGAGATTATGAACTTTGTCAGTTAATAAAAAAAGGCTCTAAATTTTATTACGAATACGATTTTGACAGCGGATGGAAACACGAGATCGTCGTTGAGAATATGGAATATAAACATCCGAAAGACCCGTACTATTGTATTTCCGGAGAACGTGCGTGTCCACCGGAAGATTGCGGCGGTGTTGATGGTTACAAACAATTACTGGAAATTCTTGGTGATCCAGATCACCCTGAACACGATGCCCGTTTGCGTCAACTCGGCGGGCGTTTTAATAGCGAACAATTTGACCCTAATTTGGTCAACCGTAGTATTGGCGTTCATGCACCTCCATCTGAAATGCCAAAACTAAGTAAGGATGCGGCGAAAAAGAAAAAAGAAGAAAGAAAACGTAAAGATGCCGCCAGAAAACGGAATAAAAAATAACGACACTACAAAGTGGTGTTACTGATTTATACCATACATATTTTCCGTCACCCCGAATGGGGTGAATTTTTATTTTACCCTTTTTTATAATGAGGTTTTTTATGTGGGGCTTACTTATTTTACGATGTTGTTTCATCATCGTTGCCAGTGGTGTTGGCGTGTTCATAATGAACACGACCGGCTTCACCGCGACCGGTAACATTGACCCGTCTGGTTTGGCTGGTTTTGTCGGAATCTTTTCGTTGGCAGTTGTGATTGTGATTGTTGACTGGCTCATCCCGCAAAAACGGGTTGACCTAATCTCATCGGTTTACTTTGGTTTGCTGATAGGGTTGCTGATGACGTGCGTTGTCGGATTCGCAATCATTCCGTTGTTTCCGCCGCCGACTGATTACCACGATCAGGTATCACGTTCAAACTCGATGCTCGTTCTCGGTATCTGTTTGTGTTACATCTGTACCAGTTTTCTGATACAGACACGTGACGATTTTCGATTCATCATTCCTTACGTCGAGTTTCAAAAACATTTACGCGGCAACCGTCCGCTCGTCCTTGATACCAGCGTTGTAATCGACGGAAGAATCGCTGATGTGATGGAGACGAACATTATCGACAGCCAGTTGATAATTCCGCGATTTGTCATCAACGAACTTCAACATATCGCCGACAGCAGTGACCGCGGACGGCGTGTTCGCGGCAGACGCGGGCTTGACGTGCTTAACAGATTACAAAAGATGAAGGGGGTCGGTTTGCAAATCGACAACACGAATTTGCCGGAGTTCAAAGGGCAGCCGGTTGACTTGAAACTTGTCTCACTGACGCGGCATATTGAGGGACGATTGGTTACGAACGATTTCAATCTTAACAAGGTTGCGAGGTTGCAAGGTGTTGACGTTATCAACCTGAACGAGTTAGCAAACGCTCTAAAACCGATGTTTATGCCGGGCGAACGAATTGATATTGACATCGTGAAAAGCGGCGAAGAAGCGGCGCAAGGTATTGGTTATCTTGACGACGGAACGATGGTGGTTGTAGATAACGGTCGCGCTCACGTTGCCGAACGTGTGGTGGTAACGGTAACGAGCGTGTTACAAACGAGTGCGGGCAGAATGGTTTTCGGACGTTACGAGTTCACATCAAAAAAACTGGCATCGTCAACAATTGTATTGAACGAATCCGGCGCAGCACCGCAACCGCAACCGCAAAAACCACTACCGCAACCGCAGCCGCAAAAACCAATGACGCAAAACCCAAACGCAGTAAAACCATTACCGCCGCGCCCGACACAACGATACGGGAAAAGGTAGTATTTTTACTACGAAGCCACGAAGACACGGAGAATACAGAAGGATAGTTATACCGAGCACGATTAAAAATTGTTTGTGTCGTGATGTAGTCGTAACCAAAAATGTTGGTTGTGGATTATTAAACGTACCGAATGACGCTTGCCGTCAAGAAACAATGCGAATCCTTATCCCGTAAGGAATTAAATTTTGACAACCCTGTGCTGCCGCACGGGGTTATCGAGATTTAACCCCTACGGGGCAAGGACGTAGAAACACGTCTCTACAAATTTCAAACGTGTTCGGTATAGTTGACCTGTTCTTGTAAAGATACCTCAACTATAAAATTCTTTTTCGTCCTTCGTGGTTAAACAATTGCGAGGTACGTGAACGAGTACGATTTTCACAATTGAAAAAAGGACGCTCCAATGTCTGTTTACATTTTAGACGCACATGGTATTTTGTACCAGAATTTTTATGGGTTGCCGCCGATGAGTTCGCCTTTTGGTGAACCGGTTGGTGCTGTGTTTGGTTTTGCTCGTGATTTGTTTACATTAGTGAACGAGCATTGTCCTGATGCTCTCCTTTGTGCGTTTGATATGCACGGCGAAACGTTTCGTCACAAACTTTATCCGCAATACAAAGCAAACCGCAAGTCAATGCCTGACGACTTACGACCGCAGATTGACTTTGCCAGAAAACTGCTCGACGCATTCGGTGTTCCGTCGGTCGGAATTGACGGTTTTGAAGCCGACGACTGCATCGCGACAATCTCACGTCTAGCGGAGGAACAGAACAACGATTGTGTAATCGTCACCGCCGACAAAGATTGCCGTCAACTGATTTCGCAACACGTCACACTCTACAACCTCCGCAAACAACAACGTTATTCGTTCGACCAACTCCAAGCAGATTGGGGAATCGCGCCGTCGCAAGTTACTGACTTTCAGGCGATAGTCGGCGACAGTACAGACAACGTTCCCGGCATCCCGTTCATCGGTCCCAAAATGGCAACGCAACTTCTGAATCAATTCGGTACACTCGAAAACATTTTGGAAAACGTTGACAAAATCAGCGGCGCGAAACGTAAAGAAAACATTGCCGCGTCGCGTGATGCTGTATTCCTGAGCCGCCGACTCGTTACGCTAGACCGTCACGCCCCGCTAACGATCGACTGGGACGCGGTTCGTTTCAAAGGTGTCAACGCCGCTGAAGTGACAACGCTGTTCAAAAAGTTCGGATTCCGTTCGTTGATTGACAAGGTAAAAGATTTACCGTTCATACCCGGTACAGAGTACTCACCGAATAGCGAATCTGAAAATCAAGTAAATAACCCTCGTACCGCCCCTCGTACAATCTCGCATCACGCATCAATTCAACAATCGTCAGCACCGTCACTGTTCGACGATATTGACGACGAAAGTTCTGCTCCGTCAACTCAACCAGACCAACCAACTTCGCAAGTTAGCACAACAATATATCACTTAATCGACACGTCTGCCGAGTTCGACATCTTTCTCTCAAAACTAAATTCGCACGTTGCCGCGAATCCGATTTTCGCGTTTGATACTGAAACGATGCCGATGAGTAACGCTTTTGAAGCAACGATGCCGCGTTACACTCACATAGTTGGTTTGTCGTTTTGCTGGAATGATGACGAAGCGTTTTATATTCCGCTGCGTGCGCCGCAAGGTTCGCAAACACTCGATGAACAAACTGTTCTCACTGCGTTAAAACCGATTCTCGAAAATCCGTCAATTGGTAAAATTGGTCAGAATCTCAAGTACGACATCATAGTAATGAATACCGCTGGTATCCATATTCGCGGTCTCGTTTTTGATACAATGATTGCGGATTATCTGTTGCATACCGGCGAAGGTGAACACAATCTCGACAACCTCGCGAGCGTTTATCTAAACTACCAAAAGATTCCGACAAAGCAACTCATCGACAGTGGGGCGAAACAACGAACGATGAACGAAGTACCGACGCAACTTATCACAGAGTACGCGGGCGAAGACGTGTGGACTGTTTGGCGGCTCTATCCGATTCTGAAGCAGTTGCTCGAAAATGAACGGTACGGTACGAACGGTGAAACGGATACCGCGAAAAGCGGCTCGCTGTCGGGAATAAAATCACTCGCGGATTTGAATGCAAAACTTGAATTGCCGCTTGTCGAAGTTTTAGCGGACATCGAAGCAACCGGTATCGCGATTGACAAAAATAAATTAAAAAAAATAAGCAGCGATTTTGAGTCGCAACTTCACACTCTTGAAGAACGTGTCTATGAATTGGCGGGACACAAATTCAATCTCGCGTCACCGTTACAGTTGCGTAAAGTTTTGTTTGACGAACTCAAATTACCGATAATAAAACGTTCGCCAACCAAATCGCCGAGTACCGACAGTGATGTGTTGAATGAGTTGGCACAGCAACACGAGTTGCCCGAAAAAGTCAGCGAACATCGTACTATTTCAAAACTCAAAGGTACTTACACGGACACATTGCCGCTGCTTATAAACCCCGATACCGGCAGGATTCACGCGTCGTTCAATCAAGTTGTAACTTCGACCGGACGATTGAGCAGCAGCAATCCGAATTTGCAAAACATTCCCGTGCGGACGGAACAGGGACAGCTGATACGTGAGTCGTTTGTACCGGGCGATGGAATGGATACGATTCTCTCGTGCGACTATTCGCAGATTGAGTTGCGTGTGCTTGCTCATTATTGCGGTGACACAAATCTCTGTTCGGCGTTTGCAAACGATATGGATATTCATACAAGCGTCGCGGCGGAAGTGTTTGGTGTACCGATTGACGAGGTGACATCGGCGATGCGTTATCAAGCGAAGGCGGTAAACTTTGGTGTTATCTACGGACAATCGCCGTTCGGTCTCGCGAAGTCAATTAAGATTTCCAAAGAGGAAGCGGCGGCGTTTATTGATGCGTATTTCGCGAAATATCCGGGCATTGAAACATTCATTGAGCGAACGTTGTCGATGTGCAATCAGTATGGTTTTGTCGAAACGTTGCTCGGACACCGGCGTATGATAAAAGGTGTTAGAGTCGGCAGGCGGCGTGAGTTGAACCAGCCGGAACGTTACGCGATTAACACGGTCATTCAAGGCAGTGCTGCCGACTTGATGAAACTTGCGATGGTAAACGTTCACAAAAAATTGTTGTCAGAAAGGGCAAACGGACTGCGTGCGAATATGTTATTACAGATTCACGACGAGTTGGTTTTTGAAACGGTAGAGACACAAACAGAGCAGTTAGAACAACTCGTTATCAAAGAGATGGTACTCGGCAACCCGCTTTGTGTTCCGTTGAAAATAGATTGTGAGTACGCGAAATGTTGGAAATAACAACACCGATTCTGGTTTACGTAACACCGCCCGCTTCCGGATCGTACAATATGGCGTTCGACGATTGGATGTTAGATGAGGCGGTGACGAAACAGGTTTCGATGTTGCGGGTCTATCGTTGGAAAACGCCAACGTTGTCGCTTGGATACTTCCAGAAGTACGCTGACATACCATTTCCGATTGATTCGGTAGTAAGAAGACGAAGCGGCGGCGGTGCGATATTACATCATCACGAAATAACGTATAGTTTCGCAACACCAATGAAAGACAACAAAAAAGACGCGAACAAAGACCTGTATTTAGTATTACGTAACGCGGTCAACGCGACGTTATCAACGTTTGGTATAAATCTATATGCGGCATCAAATCTAAAAGAGCCGGGTAAACCGGAGCCGTTCTTATGTTTTGAACGGCACACAGACCTCGACTTGTGTTACAACTATCAACGTCATCCGCATAATCCAAAATCACCTGAACATTCATACAAAATAGTGGGCAGCGCACAGTTCCGCAAAGGAAATACAATTTTACAACACGGCAGCATACTACTATCGGTAACCAAACTAACCACGCACCTGCCCGGACTAAAAAATTTCCAACCACTCATAAAAATAGAAAGTGAACCATTCGCCAAAAAACTGGTAAAATTCATCTTCAAAGAAGGAAACATAGAAATAACAAAAAACAACATCCAATTCCCAATGGACTACCCAACACACCTACCAACCAAACAACAACACGAAAGTGAAGAATGGATAAAAAGACGGTAGTACGCCGTGCGGTAAATTTGTGAAAACAGCGGTGAAACGCCTATAAATTCAGTTTGTTAATCGCAGCAACAACTCCGCGTCACGTCCCGAAACGCTATGTATTTCAAACAAATAACATAAATAACACTATGAAAGACAAAATCCGAGTCTGTTTTATTATTGATTCGTTCGGACGTGCCGGAACGGAGTTGCAATTATTGCTGCTTCTCAAATATCTGGATAGAAACCGTATCGAACCGTATCTCGTGTTTTCAAAGGAAATGAGCGAGACGGCACGTGCCGTTGTACCGGCTGATGTTCCAATTCTCTTTCTGGGAATAAAACGATTATGTTCTGTTTTTACGTTGAAAAAGGAGTGGGAATTTCGCCGCTTTCTTAAGCGTGAACGTATCGACTTGATACAAGCGTATTTCCTTGACAGCACTTGTTTTGCGTCGATTGCAGGAAAACTCAGCGGCGTGAAAGTTTTCGGAGCAAGACGTGACATTGGGCATTGGTTGACACCGAGGAAAGTGATGGTCGGCAAGTTTCTCAACCGTTTTTTCATTGACAAAATTCTGGCAAACGCTGACGCTTGTAAGCGCGCGGTGGTAGAACAAGAAGGTGCGAGACCGGAAAACGTTATCGTTATACCCAACGGTATAGAGTATGAACGTTTCGCAAGCATACCAACGTGGAAACCGAAAAACGGGAACACGCCGCGCCGAATCGGTTCGGTTGGCAATCTTAAACCTGTCAAGGGAACTGACATTTTCATTGACGCGGCGAAAATCGTGTTAGAAAAACATCCAGACGTTCTATTTGAACTTGCGGGCAACGAGACCATCAGTGATTATCGTGAACAAATCGCGACGCTTGGTATCGGTGAAAATATCCGTCTGGCGGGTTCGTGCGATAACGTTCCCAAATTTTTGGCTGCGATTGATATTGCGGTTTTACCATCGCGTGCTGAAGGACTTTCTAACGGGCTGCTGGAATATATGGCAGCGGGACGACCGTGTATCGCGACAGATGTAGGCGGCAACGGCGAACTGATTGAACACGAAAGAAACGGTTTGCTGGTACCAACAGAAAACCCGCAAGCACTGGCTGACGCGATTTGTAAACTATTGTCAAACCAGCAACAAGCCGAAACGCTAGCAACAAACGCCCGTAACGACGTTCAAACAAAATACAATCCAATCAACATAGCAAACCGTTTCTGCGAAGTATGCGAACAGGTTATAAATCCTTAATGTTAGTGATAACTGTGTGCGAAATAAAACATACCGTAGCCGGAATATTTTTGTGAAGTTGTTCATTGTAAATTTGCGGGCAATCTTGACACCACGCATTTTTTTGTGACAATTGATGATTGACGTGCGGCTGGATACCCCGTTGATTTTTTCGTTTTCATTATTATTTTACCAAGGTTCATTATGTACCGTTTTACTTTATTTACTCTGTTATTCGCCGTCTCTGTATTTGTACAAACGGTATCGGCACAAGAGATACCGCAAAACATGCAGCCGATTTCGGGGTTATCCTGGGATTTTTCTCACGGTAAATTGCGGGTGTCAGATGACCATCGGTCAATCATTTGTGAAGACGGAACGCCGTTTCTTTATCTCGGCGATACCGCTTGGGAACTCCTGCATCGTTTAACAAAAGAGGAAACTGAATTCTTTCTGGAAAAACGCCGCTCGCAGGGTTTTACCGTTATTCAGACCGTTGCCCTTGCCGAGTTTGACGGTTTAACACTTCCGACACCGGACGGTTATCTGCCGCTGCAAGATAAAAATCCCGCGAAGCCCGCTGTCAAAGACGGAGCCGATAATGATTATTGGGATAATGTTGACTTTGTCATTCAAGCCGCAGAGAAAAAAGGTCTCTATATCGGACTGTTGCCGACTTGGGGCGATAAAGTTCTGAAAAAATGGCGCGGGGAAGAAATTTTTACTCCTGAAAATGCCGAACAATACGGGTTTTTCATCGGTTCAAAATATGGAAATAAACCGAACATTATTTGGATACTCGGCGGAGACCGTCCCTGCGAAAGGGACTCCGATTATGCCGCTTGGCGGGCAATGGTTAAAGGAATAAAGAACGGCGAATTATCGGCGGACGGCGGTTTTGCACACCTGATGACTTATCATCCGATGGGCAGCAATTCTTCATCAAAATGGTTTCATAAAGACGGCTGGCTCGACTTCAATATGTTTCAGTCGGGACACGGAACTAAAAATAATCCGAATTACAAAATGGTTCTGAACGATTGGAATCTTCAGCCGCCCAAACCCGTGTTAGACGGCGAACCGCGGTACGAAAATCATCCTGTCCGAGGCGATAAGACAAACAAGAATTGGTTTGATGATTTTGATATTCGGCAGGCGGCTTATTGGAGTATTTTCGCCGGTTCATTCGGACATACTTACGGCTGCCACGATATTTGGATGATGTACGACGGAACTCCGCAGCGGCAATGTGCTGATGCAAGAACGCCGTGGAATAAATCCGTTGATTTATCCGGTGCCTGGCAAATGCTGCACCTCCGCCGGTTTCTGCTTGATAATCATTTGCTTGACACGGGAAGAATTTATCTGCCGGAACTTATAAAAAGCAGTAATTCCGATGACATCGGATATGCCGCCGCCTGTTGTACGAAAGACCGTAAAAAATTCTTTGTGTATGTTCCGACCGGCAAAACAATAACACTGAACACAGAAATTTTAGGAGAAGACAAATTGAAATGTTCGTTATTTAATCCGCGGGACGGCAGGACGGAATCGATTGAATTGAAAAACTGGACAGCAGATTTTCCTGCCGATGAAGTCCGCGGCAATGATTGGGTACTGATAATCAGTAAGATTTCTAAACTTTGATGATTACTCAAATACTTGTGATATTACTTTTGGCAACTTCTAAAAACTCAACCTTTTCGTTCAGCAAGTTCCTGATTTTACGAGGTTTGCTATTTTGAACCGATAGGTTTTTAGAAGATGTCTTTTGGGTATAACTACCAAAATCACGCGAGGATAATATAACTCTCTTCGTACACTTCGTGCAAACGAATTATTTGTACGCCGTTTTTTTGTTAGTTGTTGTGTTACTATATTTGTGACGCTCTCACCTGTGTCCGCCGCCAACACGATCCGTCGAAAGGCGGTCGCCCGGTAAAGAGTCCTTGCAGTCCGGCGATTCTCTGACGGTTGCGGTGGATGTGACGGAACATCCGAACGCCCCCAAAAAAGCAAGAGGAATGGTATTCCAGCAAGAAAAAGCGGCACACGGCGAAATCGCAGGTTATGTTCTAAACTTATTGTCTTGACAACCA
This sequence comes from Planctomycetaceae bacterium, assembly GCA_031287585.1. Lineage (GTDB taxonomy): Bacteria > Planctomycetota > Planctomycetia > Pirellulales > Thermoguttaceae > UBA8133. The sequence goes on from JAITST010000205.1 coordinate 10,918, forward strand.
CTCCCAAAATGCTTACACTGCTTTAAGTTCGTTTATCACATTATCAAGGAGGCGGGAAGAATGGTTTTAGTTGCGTTAAAATATCCGTTTTGCGGCAGTACAAACGTTGGAAAAAACGGTACGAACAACGAGAAGCAAAAATGTATATTTGTAAAACTCCAAAATGTCAGCTTCAGACCTTTTACGAAGAATACACCTATAACGCGTGCAAGCCCGATGTGAAATCCGACATACACCGACAACTGTCGACGGCTCATGTATCACGGCAATCTCCCACGATACTGGCAAGGCGGTTGCGTTCTGGTTTGGGACGCGGGAACATGGCAATCTTGAAAAGTTGCTGGCATTGCTTTCGCCGTTAAATATCGGCAAAGTTTATACGGACGGTAACTATGCTTATTACTAGCGTTTTGATTCGGAGACATTGGTTGTGTCGAAAAAGAACACGCAAAAGATGGAGCGTAAACATTTATCGTTGCGGACTTGGTGCGTAAAGGAATTCGATTTTCGAAGACGGAGCAGATGCACAAAATCTGTGGCGGAATCGTCATCAACTTCCAGCTTTTCGGGTGGAATTGGATAATTCAATGAGTTTAGAACATCACCAAAAAAAATACTTAATCCAAAATTTCAAATACTAAAAAATGTTGATGTGGTGACGTTGTAAGGTAAAGGTATGACGCACATCATTTTTAACACCGCTTACTCAATCTCTTTCGATATTACCGTTGCGAAGATTGTTATGAATATACCCATTAGCGATATTATTCCCAGCGACCATCGCAGGTTTAGGACGTAGGCGATGAATCCTATTATCGGCGGTCCTATCAGGAATCCTAGCATTCCTACCGTTGATACTATCGCCAATGCTGTTCCCGAATTTAGTTTTTTTGAACGTCCGCTTAAACTGTATACTATCGGCACTACCGCCGACACGCCGAATCCTATTAGCATAAAACCTATTGTCGCTGTTGTTATGTATGGGAAAATTGTTGCCGTTAGCAAGCCGGTTGTTATTGTTATACCGGAACATTTTAGAATATTGATTACACCGAAACGTGTTATCATATAGTCCGCAATGAATCTGCCGGACATCATTGTAAACATTGACGCTACGTAGCCCAACCGCGCGAGGTACTTCGGCGGTTGTACTATGTCTTCGTAATACACGCCGCTCCAGTCGAACATCGTTCCCTCGCACGTCATCGAGCCAAACGCGATGAATCCTAGTATCAGCAAGTAACGGTCAATCAAGAATGAAAATCTGTGATTGTCTTTTACCGCAACTGTTTTCTGTCCATCTTGTTGATCAGCAACTTGTTCGTTATTTTTTGTGAACCGTTTAATGTCGCGTGGTAACAACGATGTCCTCATTGTTAGATTTATGAGTAACGTCAGGACATAGATAACGCAAAAGTGTATAAACGGAGAGATTTGCAGCGTCACAAATAGCGAACCTACCAAGCCGCCGCTTAGCCCAGCCATCGACCAGATACCGTGAAACGTCGCCATTATGCTGCGCCGGTGGTAGAGATTTTGAATGCCGATTGCTTGCGTGTTGATTGCGATGTTTGCCATGTTTGCTGTTATGCCGAGTGAGAGCATCGAGAGGGCAAGTTGTGTAACGGATGTTGAGAGACTAATAAGAACAAGTGCGAGCGGGTAGAACAGTGTCGCGGTTGCAACCATCGCGCGGCTGCCGAATCGTTCGACCGCCCAACCCGTTATCGCCATCGTCAGTAGTTGCCCCGCCGGTAAACAGAACAGAAGCGAACCAAGCATTGCTTCGTTCATACCAAGCGCGTCGCGGATGTCAGGTATGCGGCTTGCCCAACTAGCAAACACGATACCTTGACTGAAATAGAATAGAGCGAGAGCAAAGCGATAACAGTTACGAGTTTTTGAGCGGGAGAAAAATTTTTTTGGCATAAGTTTGTGTTTGTTCAAGAACAGAAGCCCCGAACGGTTGTGAGGGGATAGACAAAACCGTAATTGAACAATCGTAGTGGGCTTCCCCAAACGGCATTAAAATCCTCTACACAGCGAATCGTCGTCGTAACGTGTATGCGATACACCCACTCACTGGCATAAAATTATTGTCTCGTTTTCCCGCCAGTATTCTCCAAAAATTTCACTACCCGTTTACAGCACAAATCGTGCGCCGTACTTGGATCATACATCATTACCTGCGATGGTACAAACCAGACTTCGGGACGTTGACGCATTCGGTTGCGGAATGCGTTAATCTGGTCAGCACGGATTTTAGAATCTTTGTGTCCGTGAACTATCAAAATCGGCTGCGTGACACGTTGAACAAGTGCCCACGTATTCACAAAACGGCAATTACACCAGAAACTCAACACCAACCGATGCCACGCCAATGTCATACGGCGAAACGGGGCGAGAATCGTTGCCCCAATCGCACTCATCAACAAAACCATCACTCGCGGCGAACCGGTTTGGACGAGTGTCCGCGTACAGCGAACCAACGCTCCCCAACAAGTTTTGCTAAACAATCGTCCTTCCGGTGACGCACCGTCCAGTACAACCGACGCAACACGTGTATCGTTGCCCGCCGCACAAAGAGCGATAGTCGCTCCTTTGCCCATACCAAACAGATTTCTGTTGCATGTTTCGCCGAAACGCGACCGCAACCAATCAATCGCTGTCTGCACGTCTTCCATATTGTCAACTGTAACACGCGGCGTTATCTGGTCAACATTGCCGTGCTGACTGTCGCCGTGTCCGCGAAAATCGAACGTCAGAAGGTCAAACCCCGCCGACAAAATTGAATCAAGGTACGGGCTAACGCCGTAACGATTACCGTTAAGTTCGTGACAGAACAAAACGACTCCGCGATAATTTTCCGAAGTATGACGGAAAAAAGAACCGAGCAGATACTGCCCGTTGTTCGTCAACAT
>JAITST010000215.1 GCA_031287585.1 Planctomycetaceae bacterium
TCTTGTGAAAACGCTCTCTGTGTTAGATGTTAAAGTAAAATTCGTTGACGACGAATTGGTTTCGGCAGGTTTCCACGACGCGAGAACCTCGTAACGTTTTTCGGGTGCGAGATTTGAAATTGTGACTTCAACTTTCTTTTTTCCGTCACCGTTTTTGTTCGGGACATCAACCGCTTTCGTTGTTGGCTCGTAGTAAAATTCTTCAACAACTTGCCCCTGCGAGTTGCGGACATAGGTTGTCGCGTTGCCGTTGACTGTTTTCGTTCCGGCGATTGAATCGGTCGGGATTAGCGTTGCTGGTTTGTCCTTTGTGCCGACACCGTTTGACGTGTCAACTATTCCGGCAGTTATCGGGCAAACGAACGACTCAACTTGTCCGTCGGGATGAATAATCTTGCTCAAACGTTTCGCGTAATCATATTCATAACGTGTTGTTTCGCCGTTCGGCATCGTGACTGACGAAATCATATCGTCATCATTATATGTGAAACGTGTAACAACATTCGGCAACAGCCCCGTCGTGTCGGAACTCGTACCAATAATCGTTATGATTCGCCCTTCGTCGTCGTGAGTGAACTTTGTCACCTTGCTGTCCGGCGCGATAACTTCTTTCAAAAAACCGGTCTCACTGTCGTAACGAAATTCCGTAACAAAATTTTCTGGCGTAACTTTCTTCGCGAGACGACCCGCGTAAGTATAAGTTATATCAACAAGAGTCGAAGTTCCAATAATCGTGACCGTCAACTCATGCGTCTCACCGCATACACACTCACCATAACAAACCGAAGCAACAAAAGCAACAACGAACAAAACTGTTATCGCAACAGAAATTCGTTGAAAACTCATAATAACTCCAATTCTAGGAAGGAGGGTAATTGAAATCTGAAACTTACGCAAAATTCACAACGACCACACCAAAATCGCCATCGCCCGTACAAGTTTAATCATCTTTCCATTTTTGTCAATAGGGGATAAAATGAGAATTTTTCAAATTTCAAATTTTACCGTCTCCCAGTACACGTACTTTTCAAGGAAATTACCTGAATACATGTATTTTTCGTATTATAATTTTTGGGAAAGTACAGTTGGCATCATCAAATTCCTCCTATCCTTCATATTTTCGTGGTTAAAGATTGAGGTTTAACTACGGACGTGACTGTAATTTTACCGCCACAGTTTGGATTGTAAGAAATTATTACTGATTTGTAAACCCGAACTTTTTGCTATTTTTGCATTTACGTCTTTTTGTATTTATCGTGGAGTGTCGATTTTCTTGAAGTTATTTGTTTTCAATATGTTACAAAAATGACCGTTTTTCTCGCATTGTCTCTACCCCCCACTGTTTGGGGGTATGCAAAATAGAGCAACCACTACATATAGTAAACTTTAATCGTTATAATACAAAATATCGAAATAACTTGTAGAACCGTTAAAGTTGTGATAAACTGTTTCTCACTTGCATTCTTCATTCGGAAGTGACGAGCCGAATCAAACCATTGGGCATTGGTAACAGCCGCCGCTCAGACCATTGAAGTAGTTAATATCATGGATTGATAACTGCTGGTCTTCGTGGAAGTTGTAGCCGTGCCGGACAGTATTCCTATTTGGAAAGGATTTCGACAGGAAACAGTTTAGCACAATCATCAATTTACTCCATTGCATCAGATAAGTTGCAGTTGCGATTACAATTGACAACCGTAGATATTATATGTTTGGATGTGGTCAACGAATTTTAATAGTGAACCTGAAATAGTAAACTTTAACCAGTGAACTTGTGCGGAAAACCCGAACCGGTGAACTATTTTGTTGAACTGAAAAACAAGCTTTCGTCTCGGAATGCCCAATGTATTTCGTAATTTAGTTTGATAGCATTGCGGGTCTGCTCGTTGCGAAGAGTCTGCGGACATTCGCCGATTGCGGTTTGCGATGATTGCGTCACTTGTTTCTCACGTTGTTATCCTTGCAAAACGGTTGCCGCGCGGCTTTGGACAGTGCCTAGCGAACGAATTAGAAGGATTGATGTGAATGTCAAGGAAGCCATTGATTGGAATCAACACCGATTACCGACCCGCACAAAAAAACACGCCGGCGTTGAGTGTCGTCTTTTCTGGTTATTATGACGCGATACTCAAAGCAGGTGCTTTGCCGTTGTTGATACCTCCATTCCCGGAGAACAAGGACCTTTCACGGAATCTCAATCAGATTCTCGACATGCTTGATGGCATCGTTATGATCGGCGGTGCTGACCTCGACCCGCGTCACGACGGGTTTATGCTGCATCCGTCGGTACGACCGATGGACGAACGCCGCGAAATGTTTGACCGTGTTCTCATAGAAAAAGTTGCAGAACGCCGGTTACCAATTCTCGCAATTGGAACAGGTATGCAGTTGCTTAACGTTTCGCAAGGTGGTACGCTGTACCTACACATTCCTGAAGATTTGCCGAAGGCACTACCACACCGCGACGCGATGGACGCGAACCACCGCCACGCTATGCTTATCGAAAAAGACACGTTGGTTGAGCGCGTTTACGGCGAAAACGATATTCGTATCAACTCAATGCACCACATGGCAGTGGACGATGTTGCACCGGGTTTTATAGCGGCGGGACGTTGCCCTGACGGAGTTGTTGAAGTGATAGAGTCGATACGTGATGATTGGTTCGCAATTGGGACGCAGTTCCACCCCGAAGCCCCAACAGCAACGGCGATGGATTTGATGATATTCCGTGAGTTCGTACAGGGCGTTGTCAGCAGGACAAGTCATTACGACGAATCGGAGAAACTGGAAGCAATCGAATCATTTTCGTTTGCGTGAGACCTCGTTGTAAATAATGAATTTCGGCGGTCGTGTGTTGTTGCATCGGGTTTGCCCGCTATCTTCCCGATAGATAATAGACACGACCGTCATTTTGTTTTTATACCGTACACGATTGAAAATTATAGAGACGTTACTTGTTACGATTGAAAATTACTCTCAACAAAACGATGCTGCCCAGCCACCACGTTGTCAAACCGAGTTTCCACCATAAACGTTTGGTTACCGTTTGTGGGAATGAAAATTCTGACGCTTGTTCGTTTTCTTTCATTGTAGATTAATCATTGTTAAAAGTTTTCTGCTTATCAAA
>JAITST010000230.1 GCA_031287585.1 Planctomycetaceae bacterium
CGTAGGATGCAGTGTACGAACGGTCTTAAACAGATCGGCATCGCGGCACAAAATATGGTTGACATACACCATTATCTCCCGTCTGGAACGTTGCAAAAAGGTCTTTGTATTGACCTTAGAGCAAGTAAAGGTTGGGGTGACTATGCGTACCGTGACCGTCTCGGTTGGATCAACACAATGTTGCCGTTTATCGAACAAACCGCGATTTATGATTTAGTCTCACAGAACGCAAGCAATGGTTTAAGACCAGATAGCGTTGCTACGTCTGTAAACGACAAGTTTGTGAAACCTTGGGACGCAACGTACAATAACGGTACAGCAGAGGTAAAGTCTCCGTATGCAATGCCGTTACCATCGTTCCTTTGTCCATCAGATGAGACACGTGCTGCTGAAGGAGCAATACAATACACCAGTTATCGCGCCTGTATGGGTGATTTCTGGCAACATTGGCAAGCGGAAGAAACTCGCGGCGCGTTTGCGCAAAAAGGCACGAAAACTTATGGTCTTGAAGGTATCAAAGACGGAACAAGTAATACGATGCTTTGTAGTGAAGCGGTCATTTCTTCCGGTAACAATAACAGAATCAAAGGCGGACTTGCGAAAGATGTGACGAAGGCAACTCCGAATATGGGAAAAGCGAGTGATTGTAATGCAAGACGCGGTGCTAAAGGGCAACTGTCAGGTGCCTACGAAAATTCTGCATCGGGACGGCGATGGGGAGATTCGTACCATATCTTTGGATGTTTCACTGCTAACCTTCCGCCAAATTCGCCAAGTTGTTCAGAGGCGGGTAACGAAACTGCTTTTGTGATGGTTAGTGCCAGCAGCAATCATAGTGGCGGTGTCAACGCTGTGGCTTGCGACGGTTCGGTACGATTTGTTAGCGAAACTATCAGTTGTACGAATCTTGACAAGCTACCAACCGATGCTCCTTGGAACGCAACTGGTGAGCCACAATGGTGGACTAGTGAATCAATATACGGAGTTTGGGGTTCTTTCGCGACCCGCGCGGGTGGTGAGAGTGTTTCCTTCTGAACATTGTGTTCTTTCGTAGAGACATTGTTTGTAACGTCTCTACATTTTTTTAACTCTTTTTTTAGAACAGAATTTATTATGAATAGAAAATTTTTATGTTTACTCGTTTGCGCTGTTGTGTTTGCTTTGTCCGGTTGCCAACAAGGTAAGGGACTCAAAACCGAATTTGTTACGGGTGTTGTTACACTTGATGGAACTCCGCTTCCGGGGGCAACAATAACGTTTTCGCCTGTTTCGGAAGGCGAGATGGCAAGCGGTTTTTCAGATGACAACGGTAGTTACAAATTATCATCAAGTAACGGCGATCCAGAAAAGGGCGCGTTGGCAGGTGAGTATGTTGTAACGATTTCAAAAGTTGAGGTTAAAAATTACGAAGAGAATGACCCGAAAGCACCCAAAGACCTTCTTACGGGACGCGGAATCAGGTCGTCGCAGAAGGAACTCATTCCTAACAAGTATCGATCAGCAAGCACTTCGCCGTTAAAAGTAGAAGTAAAGAAGGGAAAGAATACGATTGACCTTGCGGTTGTCACCAAGTAATTGGCATTTTCCTGATTTTGCCGTATAGTCGATGGCAATACATCATCGTATTGCCATCGCTTTCAAATAGTTCCGCGTCTGCTCTCACACGTCTTCCGGTTTGGGAACGACGTACGGCGCACGATAGTCGCGGGTTGCCAGAGCGTTGGCTTCGGCGTTGTCGATGAACACTTCCTTTTCTACGTCAATTTTGAGCAACGCACCAAGAGAGAGCGGCGTTTTCTTCAAATCTACACCGTCCTTTTCCAGATGTTGCACCGTTCGGGCAAGTGTTGCCTCGTTGTCATCAAGCGACTTGACCGATTTAAGATACTCTTTCAAATCGTCCACAGAAATCTTATTCTTCTCGCCAAGATAATATGACGTGTTACCGAGGTGACTGACCGCCGCTGACAATGCGCCGCAACGGGCATCGGCGTTCACGGCTGCCGGATCGCGTTTCAAAACGGCTTCGACAAAATTACTGTAATGGTTGTCGCCGCCCTGAAATGCCTTGATTTGTTTTCCTTCGAGGTCGTAAGCGTAAGATACCGAATAGGATTGTCCTTTGGCTGAACCTTGAATTACATAACCTTTCGTTCCGTATGCAATCACACCGACCTGTGTACCGAAATTTTCGCCAACAGGGATGTTCATATTCGGTGTTGCCAAACCGCGGGTCTCGAACACCAAACACTTATCGCCGTAATCATAAATCGAAACTTCCGTATTGGCGACATCACCGGCATCAACGTAATCCGCACCTCGTTCAACATCGTAACCGAGCCGACCGCCATAGGAAATTACCGACTGCGGGAACCGTTCCACGTCGAGAAACCACCGCGAAATGTCTGTTTGATGCGGTCCTTGATTACCGAGGTCGCCGTTACCGTAATAACGTTGCCAGTGCCAATCGTAATGGAATTTCGGTCGTGTTACCGGCTTGATTTGCGCGGGACCGCTCCAAAGGTCGTAATTGATTCCATCAGGAACCTTGTATTCACCGAGTTTTCCGATTGCGGCGCGGCGTTTGTAGCAGAGACCGCGAGCGAATTTAACGTCGCCGATTCCGCCGTCCCGAATGAATTTAACCGCGTCGATGACGTTTTTCGCCGAACGGCATTGCGTTCCTGTTTGAACGACCAGACCGTATTTCTTCGCGGCGGCGACAATTGCTTTGCCCTCGTGAATGTTGTACGTAAGCGGCTTTTCGATATAACAATGTTTGCCCGCCTGCATTGCCCAGATAGCAGTCAACGTGTGCCAATGATTCGTTGCCGCGCAAGTTACAGCATCAACAGATTTTTCTTCGAGGATTTTACGAAAATCGTTGATGGCTTTTGGTCGGTAACCGGCATTCTTCTCAATTTGGTCGCATTTTTTCTCGGCTTGAGCGACATCGGGGTCGCAAAGGTATAGGATTTTTGTTCGTTTATCCTTCGAGAAAAAACCGACGTGGTCACCGCCGCGCCCGCCAGCTCCGATGATTGCGATACCCAATTGTTCATTAGCATCAACCGCGTTCTGTGCTAAAACCTTTTGCGGAACAGAAAACGTAGTAGCCGCGACACTTGCCGCAAACGCGGCAAAAAGCGACTCTTCCAAAAATTCACGACGTGTTTTATCAGACATAAAGATTACTCCTGTAAAAAGGGAAAAAAAGAAACAGCGTTGACTAACGATAGCCAACACAGATAATCGTAACATAAAATACTGTTACGGTCAATAAGCGGTAACGTTCACTAATAGTTTTTCACCACGATAGCAGGAAGAATACAGAAGGATAGTTACGCTGAACATGGTTGAAAATTGCGCTAGTGGTGTTGTTATTTTTCCGTTCGCGCGTTACACGTTTTGAACGGGCAGTCTTTGCATTTGGGATTTCGGGCTGTACATAACTTTCTTCCGTGCATAATCAGCAGGTGGCTTAATTCTATCCACGATTTTTTCGGAAACTGTTTCATTAGGTCTTGTTCTATTTTTTCCGGATTGTCGGACTCAGTTAATCCCAAACGTTTGCTAATGCGGGTTACGTGAGTATCTACTACTATCCCTACCGCTTTGCCGAATCCCGTTCCTAACACAACATTCGCGGTTTTGCGTCCTACTCCGGGTAACGTTATTAGGTCTTCCATCGTGTCGGGAACAACACCGTTATATGTTTCAACTATCCGTTCACACGCTCCTTGTATTGACTTCGCTTTGTTGCGGTAGAAACCGGTACTGCGGATTCTGTCTTCCAGTTCGGGCAGCGTTTCGTTGGCGAAGTCGCTCGCGGTTTTGTATCTCGCGAAGAGCGATTTTGTGACAATGTTTACCCTTACATCTGTACATTGTGCAGACAGTATCGTTGCAACCATCAGTTCCAACGGATTAGAAAAGTTTAGCGAGCAACGCACGTCGGGATACAGTTTTTTGAGCGTTTTTATAGCATCCATTGTTTCAGTAACGTTTTGATTTTTTCCATTGGCAGACCGACTATGTTTGTGTAACTTCCTTCAACAACTTCCAGCCAATCGTTTTTGTCTTGCAGTCCGAACGCGCCCGCTTTGCCTTGCCAAAGTCCTGATTCGATGTACCCGTCCAGTTCGGCGGCGGTGAGATGACGCATTCGGAGCGTTGTTGTATCGGCGGTTGTAATTATAGTTTTGTTACACGGTTTTACAAGTGCGATACCACTGATAACGCGGTGAGTTGTATTCGAGAGCATTGACAACATTCGTCGGGCATCGTCGCGGTCTGCGGGTTTGCCCAGTATTTCGGTACTACCGAAATTGTCGGCACAGACGATTGTATCGCAACCCAAAATTATGTCGTCCGCTGTCCACGTTGACAACATATCCGTCAACAACGCGACCGCCCACGCTTTGTCCGATGCCAGACGTTGAACGTAATCGTGCGGAGTTTCACTGTCACGAATTGGCTCTTCATATTCGCTTGGCGGGAATACGGTTTTGAACGTGTAACCAGCGTCGGTCAACAATTCACGCCGACGCGGTGAACGGCTTGCGAGGTATAGCATTTGGGGTGTTTGGATATGACACTTACGGGCAAAGAGGTGACAAATTTCGACCGTGACCGACGCGAATTTTACAAACATTCACATTATCATCTTCTCAAATTCTTCTTCCGTTATTATTTTCACTCCGAGTTTTTCCGCTTTCGCCAATTTACTACCCGGCTCTTCACCAACCAACACGAACGACGTTTTCGACGAAACACTCGACGAAGCCCGACCGCCGTGCTTTTCGATGACCTCCTCAATTTCGTTGCGTTTGAAGTGTTCCAGCGTGCCGGTAACGACTATTGTTTTGCCCGATAACGGCATTGAACCTGTTTTTTCACTCGTTACATTTGGCTCGGCGTTTCCCATTATTACGCCTTGACTTGCGAGGTCTTCGATTGTTTTCATCGAAACATCGTCATGGAAAAAATCGTACAAGCTTTTGGCGGTTACTTCTCCTACGTCCTCTGTTGCTTGCAGTTCTTCTACTGTTGCATCCCGCAATTTTTGCATTGAACCGAACTCGCGTACCAACGCTTTTGCCGTTCCCGTACCAACGTGACGGATGCACAACGCTCCTAATAGTTTTGCCAGCCCTTTTGTTTTGCTCGCTTGTATTGCTTCAACCAACTTTTTCGCGGACGTTTCGCCCATCCGTTCTAGTTTCGTTTGACCGGTCTTTTGCAACAGATTTTCCTTCGTTAATCTGTATAGGTCGCCGAGATTTTTTACCAGTCCCGTATCGACTAATTGACTAATCAACTTATCACCAAGACCGTCGATTCCCATAGCGTTGCGGCTTGCGAAGTAGCGTAATCGTTCCTTTATCTGTGCCGGACACGCGGCGTTTGTACAACGTATGAACACGCCGCCTTCGTCTTTCGTCAGCACCGTATCGCACACCGGACAATGTGCCGGAAACTCAAATTCCGGCAACCTGCCGTTACGTTTTTCCAAAACAACACTGACAACGTGCGGTATTATTTTACCCGCCTTCTCAACAATTACCGTATCGCCAACACGTATGTCCTTACGTTTTATTTCGTCGATGTTGTGCAAACTCGCCCGTGATACCGTTGTTCCCGCGAGTTCGACCGGTTCCAACTCCGCTACCGGTGTCACCGTTCCCATCTTACCGACCTGCACACGGATTTCGTTTAACCGCGTCATCGCTTCGTACTTCTCGACTTTGTACGCGATTACCCAACGCGGAAATTTTGACGTACTGCCGATACGTTCGCGTTGTTCAAAACTATTGACCTTCAACACCAACCCGTCGATTTCAAAGTCGATATCGTCAAGAATGTTGCTGTCCTCGTTCGACAGTTCCTCGCAGTACACGGCGGCTTCGTCGAACGTTTTGAAGCGGCTGACATGCGGTGTCGCTGGGATACCGTAACTCTCCAATTCTTTAAGAAAGTCAAAATGATTCATCGCCGTCATTCCTTCGGTCGAGCCGACACTGTGAGCGAAGAAGCGTAGATGACGTTGTGCGCAGATTTTCGGGTCAAGCAGTTTCAGACTGCCGGCGGTTAGGTTACGCGGATTTGCATACGCGGACTTGCCGGACGCAATCAGTTTTTCGTTGATAACCCGCAACACCTCGCCAGTCATATAGACCTCGCCGCGTACCTCAAAAATGCCCTTTTTGCGAGGTTCGAGAACGAGCGGGATATCGCGAATGGTACGAATATTGTGCGTAATGTCGTCGCCGATTGCACCGTCGCCGCGTGTCACTCCTTGAACAAGAACGCCGTCTTCATAGACCAGCGACGCGGCAACACCATCAACTTTCAACTCAACAACCCACTCGGTTTTTTCGTTCGGCAGCAACTTCGCGACACGCTGTCCAAACTCGCGAAGTTCGCCGATGTTGTAGGTGTTCTCAATAGACAACATCGGCACGCGATGTTTGACCTGAACAAATTCGCTAAGCGGTTCGCCGCCGACACGTTGAGTAGGCGAGTTATGAGTTACGAGGTCGGGATGTTCTTTTTCCAGCTGTAACAGATGTTGCATCATACGGTCAAACTCTAAATCAGAAATTTCGGGAGTTCCGGCGCGATAGAGTTTGTCGTAGCGGATTATGGACTCACTGAGAGTTTGGATTTCTTTGGCGGTGTTGTTTTGCATTTTTTACTAGTAATTAATGGTGAGTTTTGACGGATTGCGTTATCGCCTATTATAAATCACAGCGTTTGTATTCTATCAAATTTTTCAAAAGGTTACAACGTGCTAGTTGGAGGGGGTGTAAAATTTAGTGGGGGGGATTTTTATATTTTCCAGCAGTAATTCCGCTGGTTGAAAAAGACCGATAAACCGTACTTCACCGTGCCGTCTGTTACTGTGCAACCTTCTTGACGGAGACGGGGCGGCTAGATTGGATGGGGAAAATGCTTTTGGCATTTTCTAAAAAACGACCGGCTCCAAAGCGGCAAATTGCGTAAAATTAGGGACTTACTGAACGGAATGAGGGGGATAAATTGCCGTAATCAGGAAAAATTAAAAATTTTTTACATCGTGCTATTTACTTTCAAAGGACATTCTCGTATAATGGTTAGTGACCCATTTGATGGCGACACGGTGTTGCTATTGAAAAATAAAATTTTTGCTAACTGTTTTTATAACATTGGTGACAGTATTATTTTATGGTGTTAAAAAAATAGTTCGCATTTCCCAAGTAGAAAGGGTGATAAAAAGATGCCAGTTTCCAATTTTTTAAAAGTGTGTAAGTTGTTTGCCAGTAACCAAATGTTAAAATGGGGGGGGGGGGGCAGGTTAGGTTGTCGCAAGCGGCACCGAAGTGCTTTCACCCTTGTTGAATTGCTTGTTGTTATCGCCATTATTGGCGTTCTAATCGCATTGCTCTTGCCCGCTGTGCAAGCCGCCCGTGAGGCGGCGAGACGTATGCAGTGTAGCAACCAAGTTAAACAACTCGGTATCGGGTTGCACAACTATCATGATGTTGCTGTTAGCGCGTTTCCGGCAGGTTGCGTGTATAACTATCAGTACGGCGGTCTTGCTGGTGTAACCAATACCACTGGCGGTACTAATAACCAAGTTCTTAGCGCATTTGTTGCCATGTTGCCGTATGTAGAGCAAACCGCGTTGTATGATAGTATGTCATCACAAAAATTCAACTGGGATGTTACAATCGCTGCCGGTACAACCTATCTTAACGGTACCCCAACGGGTGATGGAATAAGAGCCAAACTCGGATTTTTAGGTTGTCCGTCTGATGGTAACTCACGTTCTACCGGAACGGGCGAACAGGGACGAACAAGTTACCGTATCAGTTATGGTGACAACGCAGTATCGACAGTGGTACCTTTGGCTAATAAAACTGTATCACCTGCCACCCGCGGTGCATTCGGTATCAATAAATGGTCTGGTATGGCGAGTATGTCTGATGGAACAAGTAATACCTGTATTTTTAGCGAAAGGGTTGTGTCGGCGCAAGCGTCCGGTACAGCTGTCAACGATATGGCTATTCGCTCTGCGGTGGGAGATGCTGCTCCAACAACTGCGGTCAATCTGGTTGCGTTACCGGCAATAGGTACCAACGCAAAGAACTATGCTGTAAACCAATGGGGCGGAGGCGGACGTTCTTGGGCTTCTGGTGACGTTTTCTATACGGGGTTTACCACTATCTACCCGCCAAACGGAAGATGCGGCGGAGGAAATGCAAACACTACTTCTATTACTGCTGATACGTTTAGTGCAGTTACAGCATCAAGTAATCACTCTGGCGGAGTACAACTCGGAATGGGTGATGGTTCCGTAAAATTTGTTAGTGATACAATCAACAATGCTTCAATTAA
>JAITST010000259.1 GCA_031287585.1 Planctomycetaceae bacterium
CTTGATAACCCCGTGCGCTAGCACGGGGTTACCGAAATTTAGCCCCTACGGGGCAAGTAGGTAAATGTCTCTACAATTTTCAACCGTATTCGTTTTATGTTTTATTCATCGCCAACACATTTTCACTCATCTAATCCGCAGATAATTTTACCGCAAAATCTTTATCAACGCCCGAATTGATGACATTAACACTCCCGCCTTCAACCGGCGTTGCGAGCGGCGATACTACGACGAGGTCGGTTGGCAAAAGGTGTTCAGGTTCGGCGTAAAACAACACGCCTTCCGCTGTCGTTGTTGCTACTCTGATACTGTGCTGGTGCAACTTACCGTCAGTCGCCGTCCATATTTTGTTGCCGGGTAACAACGCCCTTTCGGGAATCCTGTACAACGGAATCTCCGGTTTTGAATGAACAATAATCGAAACGTACATTCCGAAAAACAATGTCGGCGGCGATTTTACCGGCATTGCGTTTTTTGAGTTACTTTTGTAGAGCCGAACAGATTGCGGATTCTCAACCATTACCCGACACGGTGCCATTCTCGTAACAGCATTCATACCGCCGCCGTCAAGCGTTGTCAGTACGCCGTCCCACGCCCAAGTCGTTCCGTCGAGGTCGTACAAAATTGTTACCGGTGTCGGCTGAAAAACGTAACCGTCGGGAATCTTCGTATCCGGTGAATTTGCAACAGAAAGCCAAATCCATTGAATCTGCTTCATATACAAACTGCACCGGATTTCGAGTTGCGATATGTCCAGAATTTTCGCAACACTTGTACCGCGCTGAATGAACGTATTAACTTCAAATGAATCCGACGTTACAACTCCGCTGATTGGTGATTTCACTTCCGTTCTTTTCAAATTCAACTCCGCCACTTTAAGAGCGATTCTATCTTTGCGAAGTGCAACATCAAGTTTGTCGGTTTGTGTAGCGTAGATTCGGATTTGGTTTTCGAGTTTTTGAACAGTTTCTTCGGTATTCAACAGGTTCGATTGTGCCGTTTCAAGCTCGGAAACCGAAACAACTTTGCCTTCCACCAGTGATTTATTACGATTGAAATCCAGTAGTTTCAGTTCACGCTGCCTCTTTGCTAATTCCAGTTCCTTCTTCGAGTTTTCCAGTTGTACCTTATTTTCGTTTAGATTTGCCTCCGCCTGATTTACGGCTTCGGTCAGTTGTTCCGCTTCGAGTTCGTAATCAGCCGCGTCGATTCTGAACAAAACTTCTCCCGCCTTCACCGAACGACCTAGACGGCAGTTTTCCGACTTGTAAACAACCCGACCTTGGATTTCGGGAACAATATCGAGTTGCCTATACGGAACAACTTCGCCGTCTATGTTGAAATCAATTCCGCTCAAGTGCCGCACAATAGGAACCACCTCGACAGTGTTGACAGATAATTGCGGTTCAGTATTCTTTGAAATAGTCTTGGGAGCCATAACTATTACAGTAATAACTACCGTAAATAATATGAGTACCAGCGAAATTACAGACCGCAAAACAATAACAGATTTTTTATGTTTCGTTTTCATAGTATTCTAATAAGGCGTTCGCGCCGTATTATTGTCCTTCTATGTTGGTGATGCCCACCCCACTCGGAATGGGTAAATAAAATAAATTGCGGCAACTTCTAAAAACTCCACTATTTCGTTCAGCAAGTCCCTAATTCTACGGGGTTTGTTGTTTTGAGTCAATAGGTTTTTAGAAGATGCCTTGCAATAAACACCGGACGGTATAACAAGTTCCCAGCAATCCTGCAACCCGACGTTTGAATAAAAGTAGGAATTCAAGGATAGTTTTTCACCACGAAGACACGATGGCACGAAGAATACAGTTATTTTAGATTTATGATTTTAGATTTTGTTTTAATACAAAAAATAAACTGGTTCGGAAACCCTTTATTTTGCAACGTTTTTTGCAAAATAAAGCAATAAGTGTTCTATTTTGCGACGCAAAGGTTGTTTATTGACAAGACACTAAACTTTAACTAATTCTTTTAACTCGTTATTAAACAATAACTTACAAAAAAACAAAAATTGCCATGCTAACAGGCGTTGTTATTGCGGTAACTCAAACGTTACAACGGTTGTAACACTTTTTGGCTGTGGGTGTTGCCACAGCAGGTATCAGCGTGGCACGTTGTCGCTGATATAATTTTTCTCTCCCTTTATCACTGCACTTCCCAAGTGACTGGAGTTAGTTATGAAAAAAAATTGCTCAAACGTTTGTGTCCATTACAGGGCATTGTGCATTTGTATGGTAACATTGGTTATGTTTGTGATGTTGTGTAGAGACAATGTTAAAGCAGCAGGGTGTAGTTGGCTTTGTGGTGGAACGTGGTCAATTGTAACATCTACGACTAAAACAATTGATAAACCAGCCTCAATGGTATCTAACGCAATGCCTGGTTGTAATCACCCGGGCGAAACGCCGCCCGATGATGTAACCTGTTCACTATCAGCCACTAGCGAAACCGTAACAAATTGGCAGATTACAGGTTCTCTGAACGCGAGTATTTGCTCTTCGGTAGGAATCACCATTGGCGGAGACGTTGGTTCTACCTCTACGGTAACAGTGTCTGGTGAAGTGGGGGCTAAACTTACAGACTTTTGCCAAACCTGCAAAGCGGAGAATGGAACTCGTTTCAGTAGTGTGAGTTATGTCTTAAGATGTTCTTGTAGTAAGAGGACATTGATAAGGGGAAGCGTGGTGGAATATCTTTGCTCTTACATAGATGCTTCAAGTGGGCACGCTTCTAATCCGCCGTGCAATCCGATTTGTCCGACTCCCGACGGTGGGTAAGTTGAATTTGTCGGTACTACTTGTGTGTTCGTGGTGTTGATTTGTTAGGATTAATTTCAATAGAAACAAATTCAATCTCTTCTATAGTTAGACTTGTTCGGAAACGTGAGAATGGAGAAAATAAATATTTTGGACAAGCAAAATATCCCGCATTTTTCAACAATTCCAGCGACTCGTTTTAGTTTCCGAACAAGTCTTTTATAATTTTCAACCGTGTACGGTAAACTTCCGTTTAATAAAAAAAAGCAGGAATCTATTATGTATATTCAATCGTTTCAGCAAATTAAGATAACTATTTTCTTTATTGCGATTATCTATTGCACTTTACTCTGTAATGTGGCGAATGCCGAAACATACAGTTTGGAAATCAAATCCAATTCGGAAGTCGATAAATTGATGAATGCACACAATTTTTCTAAAGCCGAGGAGTTGGCGCGAGAAAAAAAACTGGATGTACGAGTCATTGCAACGATTATGGCTTATGCTGGTAAAAAAGATGAGGCATTTACGATGTTTTCCGAATACATTCGTTCAGCCCCAGATGAAATGAAAAAAAGTTTATCATTCCAAACCATCAACCTGTTGTCTGGAGCAGATGCCTCTTTCGGAAAAGAGTTTTTTGACGAACTCGTACATCAGAAAATTTTAATTTTAGATGCAAATGAAATTCTTTGCGGCGAAGTTGCTCTGCTTACCAGAAATGGTCAGATTGCTCAAGCCGAACAGTTGTTTGAACAAGTGCTTGACACATCTTATGCGGATGACAATTTAGTGCATACCGCAATGCCCCTTCTGGCGAAAATGAACTTGGATACAGAAAAACAACAAAAAGTGATGACTTTTCTGGAAATACTTCTCAAAAAGTTTCCTGACAATCTTGATGTCCGCCTTCAATGGATAGACTCATTGGCTTCAAGAGAACCATCAAAGGCGTTGATAGAAATAAATTCGTTACGTGATATGAATCCTGATTTCTACTCTCAAATGGAATCAATCATTCACTTAATTAGGGGGAAAACACTGGAAAATTTAGGTGAAATAGATCGGGCAAAGACCGAATTTACATATCTTTTAGGAACTGATTACGAATTGGTTGCCAAAGGTAAGATCAATGAGTACGAGGTAAGAAAAAATTTGGAGAAGGAACTACAGGAAAAAGTTACCAAGTTGTCGGAAAAGCCCAAATATGAGTTGCCGCCACCTCCGCCTCGAAGTTATTTTTTCATCATTGCTATCAATGTTATTACAATTGTTGTAATCATTGTTTATCTTGTATCCAAACACTACTTAACGAAAAAGTAAAAGGTTACAATGTCAGGCAATTGGAATACTAATAATGGATTATCTATTTTTATTGGTGGGATTCTTGTACTAGTTTGTGCAGGATGCGGCGGTTTGCTACCTACCCAAACACCTGCTATTGCAAACGGAACGATAGTCGAACGCAATGCCGGTATTGTCTCTGAAAGTCCTTTGTATTACGATTTTCTGATTGGTGGAGGTTATCACAAAGAGATAGAAAAGGTAAGCGTAAACTGTGGCTGTACCTCGCTATCTATTAAGAATGGTGAAATTTTGGATAGTACAAAACCTTTTCGTGTGATTGTTAATTTGAATAAGGAGCAATGGGGAAAAGGTAGTCAATCGTTTTTTATAACATTAGTGGATGGTACAGGCATTCATGGACGGCTTATTTATGATTACTCCCCGCTTCCATATATGAATCCAGATACCCTAATGTTTTTCGAGGATGTTAGCAAGACAGAAATTATTTTTTGCTTTCCTGGCGAAGATAATGTGAAATTTAATGATATTACGGTTCCAATCGGTATTACCTGGGAGCAAAAAAAAGACAGTTTGAGAAGAGGGGAAATTCGGATAGTCTTTACTCTTGACCGAAGCATTTTCCAAGATGAGCCATCAGGTATGATTTGTGTTTTCACGTCATCTAATCGGAAAGCAACGTTTTCGTTTCCATACATGGTACTCAATCCACCCCGCTGAATTAACAACAGTAGATTTGTTCAGAAACGTGATCGCTTACGTTTCACAATCGCCTAACTTCTCCAACTTGCCTGCTGTATTCTCTCTTGCCTGTCTCGTGT
>JAITST010000301.1 GCA_031287585.1 Planctomycetaceae bacterium
ATTACTACATTACCACATAATAGATGTTGACAAATAATTCTACCCCGTAGTGGTTAAATATGGATATCCCCGTGCGGTAGCACGGGGAAAAGAGACCCTTGGAAGCCGAACCCCGCAAGGGGTTCAATTAGTCGGTTGCTAATTACAACACTTTGTTCAACCCCTTACGGGGCAAGGATTTGCGTTGTTTTTTGACAACAAGCGTCACCCGATACGTTTTTGATGTTCCATAATCGATATTTTGTGTTACGATTACATCACGACACAAACAATTTTCAATCGTGTTCAGACAGAAAAATTCTGGACGAGTTATTCTCTGATAGATATTTACTCGCTTTGTAATTTTAGGAAAGTGCAGAGATTTCTCATTTCAACGTTGTAATACCCTCACAAAAAACGAAATAATCAGAAAAATTTCTGTTTTGAGACGTTATGGGGCTTGTTGATTTCCGTGAAAACTGTAAACTTATAGTTTCGTTTGGAATGGCGTTGCTTTTTCTACTGATATGAGAACATAACGGGTGTATGCAATACACCTTTACATTAACACTTAACATTTACACCGGGCGTATGCGATACGCTCCTACCAATTTTCAAAGGACTTTTTTACCGATGGACATCAGAAAATTATTTGCTGACGGTGGTTTGTATTGTCAACGTGAGGAACACGATTCTTGTGGAATCGGAATGGTTGTTGATATCAACGGGCGTAAGAGCCACGATATAGTTCGTGACGGTACTGTTATCCTTAACAACCTTGCCCACCGCGGCGCGGTTGGCAGCGACCCGGAAACCGGTGACGGTGCAGGGCTATTGTTACAGGTGCCGGATGCTTTTTTTCAACACCGCAAATCACAACTTGGCGGTAAGTTGCCCGTTGATGGTCAGTATGCGGTTGGAATGGTGTTTCTGCCAAAGAACGGAGATGCCACAAAGATTTATTCAATTCTCGAAAATACCGCAAACGAATTTGGTTGCAAAGTTATCGGCTCACGCGATGTACCAACGTTCCCCGATACGGTTGGTAAAACCGCGAGTCAACTTTGTCCCGATGTAAAACAAATCTTTCTCGCTAATCCTGGACTGGACGAGATGACGTTTGAACGTAAACTTTACGTTATCCGCCGCATCGCCGAGAAAACGGTTCGTCAAAGTTCACTCAAAGGTCACGAAGAATTTTACATCAGTTCGCTATCGTGTCGGACGCTAATTTACAAGGGTATGATGATTGCCGAACAATTAACGCAGTTTTATCCCGACTTACTAGAAAACGATATGGAATCGGCAATCGCGGTTGTTCACCAACGTTACAGTACAAATACGTTCCCGAATTGGACACTCGCGCAGCCGTTTAGGATGATGTGTCACAACGGCGAGATAAACACGATTCGCGGGAACGTTGACCGGCGGCGTGTTGCACAGGAAATACTGAACGGCATACAATCTAGCAGTGAGACAGTTTGGGGCGACGACCTCGAAAAGATTTTGCCGATATTCAACAACCTCGACGACAGCGACTCGGCATTGTTCGACAATATGTTTGAATTGCTCACACTCTCCGGGCGTAGTCTTGCGCATTCGATTCTGATGATGATACCCGAAGCGTGGGGTGATAAGTATTCGCTCGGACAAGACCACCGAGGATTCTTCGAGTATCACTCTACTTTTATGGAGCCGTGGGATGGACCTGCGGCAATGGCGTTCAGCGACGGACGTGTCGCGGGCAGCATTGTTGACCGTAACGGTTTACGTCCCGCGAGATACGCGGTAACGAAAGATGCTCGTTTCATCCTTGCGTCCGAAGCGGGTGTTTTGCCGTTAGACCCGGCTGACATTATTCACAAAGATTGCGTCGCACCGGGCAGAATGATTCTCGTCGATACAGTTCAACAACGAATAATCACTAACGACGAAATCAAAGCGAAGATAACACGCAGCCGTCCGTACAGACGTTGGGTTGAGGCAAACAGAGTTGAGTTGGTACGACCGGGTTCTGTCGATTCGTTACAACACGAGACCAATGACTTGTTCAAATTACAACACTGTTTCGGTTATACGCGTGAAGAGTTCGATATGATTTTGCGACCAATGTACGAAACGGGACTGGAGCCAGTTGGTTCGATGGGATATGACGTTCCGCTCGCGGTTTTGTCGGACAAAGCGGAACTGTTATTCGACTATTTCAAACAACGTTTCGCGCAAGTTACCAATCCGCCGATTGACCCGATTCGTGAGAAGTTGTTGATGAGTTTGACATCGTTTGTCGGTCCGATTGGTTCGCCGCTGACGGAATATCCGTTGCACGCTCAACGTCTAAAACTCAAAACGCCGATTATCACGTCGAAT
Source organism: Planctomycetaceae bacterium (assembly GCA_031287585.1). Lineage (GTDB taxonomy): Bacteria > Planctomycetota > Planctomycetia > Pirellulales > Thermoguttaceae > UBA8133. The sequence continues at coordinate 2,347 of JAITST010000301.1, forward strand.
GATTTGGAACAGATTCTTAACCTTCGTGAGCCGACACTGAAAGCGGAACGGCTCGATATTACGTTCAGCAAGTTGAGTTCAGACGGAATGAAACAAGTAATGCAGTTGCTCTGTGAGAACGCTATCGACGCAATCAATCGTGGTGTTGGAATACTCGTGTTGAGTGACCGTAACGTAAGCGGTTCACGCGCGGCGATACCTACGTTGCTCGCGGCAAGCGGACTCGGACGTTTCCTGATGGACAAAGGTCTTCGCGGTAAAGTCGGTTTGATTCTTGAATCTGCTGAGCCGCGTCAGGTACATCATTTTGCAATGTTAATCACCTGTGGTCTCGACGCGATTTGTCCGTATCTCGCTATGGAAACAATCGCCAACGCATTACGTAATGATTCGTTGCCCGACTCGCCGACATTGCCGCAAGCGATTCGGAATTACATTCAGTCTATTGACAAGGGGTTGCTCAAAATTTTCTCGAAGATGGGAATCTGTACGATTCGTTCATATCGTACAACTCTATCTTGCGAAGCACTCGGACTTGATAAGGACTTTGTACAGGAGTATTTCGGACCAATTCCGTCGCGTATTGGCGGAATCGGTTTGGACGAAATCGCGCAAGAAACGCTGATGCGCCACCGTGAAGCCTATACTCCGAAACCAGTGGAAACGTTTATTCTTCCGAGCGGCGGCGAGTTTCGTAGCCGTCGTGACGGTAAGACGCACTTGTGGAATAGTGATACGATTAGTCTGTTGCAACAGGCGGTTCGTTCTAACGATGTCAACACGTACAAACGTTTTGCTCATCTGATTAACAATCAGGATGACCAACCTTGCACGTTGCGTAGTCTTATAGATTTTCGTAGAGACGGTTTGAATCCCGTTCCGCTTAACGAAGTTGAGTCGGCGGATTCGTTGATACGGCGTTTTCTTACAGGTGCGATGAGTTTTGGTTCGTTGAGCCGTGAAGTTCACGAAACGATGGCGATCGCGATGAACCGGCTCGGTAGTATGTCGAACAGCGGAGAAGGCGGCGAAGATTCTGCGCGTTATCATTCGACGGACGGTCACGACCGTTGTAGCGCGACGAAACAGATTGCGTCGGGACGGTTCGGTGTAACGATTGAATATCTCGCGAACGCAAAAGACTTGCAGATAAAGATGGCACAAGGGGCAAAGCCGGGCGAAGGTGGTCATTTGCCCGGTCACAAGGTAAACGAGGAAATAGGTCGAATCCGTAATAGCACGCCGGGCGTTAGTTTGATTAGTCCGCCGCCGCACCACGATATTTATTCTATTGAGGATTTGGCGCAACTGATTTTTGACTTGAAGAACTCAAATCCGCTGGCACGGGTTAGTGTGAAGTTGGTTAGTATTTGCGGAGTTGGAACGATTGCGGCTGGTGTTGCAAAAGGCAAAGCGGATATGATTTTGATTAGCGGTTACGACGGCGGAACCGGTGCTAGTCCGTTGAGTAGTGTCAAGAACGCCGGTATTCCTTGGGAACTCGGTTTGGCTGAAACACAACAAACGTTAGTACGTAATAACCTTCGCGGACGTGTTCGTGTTCAAACAGACGGACAGATGAGGACTGGACGGGATGTTGCGATTGCTGCGTTGTTGGGTGCGGAGGAATTTGGATTTGGTACGGCAGCGTTGATATCGCTCGGTTGCGTGATGATGAGAAAGTGTCACGCGAACACGTGTCCGGTTGGTATTGCGACACAAGACGCACGATTACGTCAACGCTTTGGCGGTGCGCCGGAACATCTGATAAACTTCTTCCGGTTTGTTGCCGACGAGTTGCGCGAGATTATGGCCGGGCTTGGTTTTAGAACGTTGTCAGAAATGGTTGGACGGAGCGATTTGTTGTATCATCGTAGGGCAACAGACAATCATTGGAAGGCGAGCAAGATTGATTTGTCGGCGATTTTCGACCGAGCGGATGTACCAAAAGAATACGCGATTTCGTGCGTGGAGAAGCAGCATCTGGATGGAATTTCGCCGCTGCTGAATACGATTTTGAGCGATACGAGTGACGCGATTGCGAACAAGAAACACTTTAGTAAGGGTTACAAAATCAGTAACGTTGACCGGACGGTTGGTACGACAATCGCGTATGAGATTGCAAAACGTTACGGAATCGAAGGGCTGCCTGATGATACGATTGACCTGTATTTTGAAGGTACTGCGGGACAGAGTTTTGGTGCGTTTGCTGCGCACGGGATGACATTGACGTTAGAAGGCGAGGCGAACGATTATCTTGGTAAGGGACTTTCCGGCGGTAAGTTGATTGTACGTGTGCCAAAGACGAGCCATCTGAATCAGTCGCAGAGTACGATTGCGGGTAAGACGCTCTTTTACGGTGCGACGAGTGGTGAAGCGTATATTAACGGACGAGTTGGTGAACGGTTCTGTGTAAGGAATAGCGGTGCAACGGTAGTTGTGGAAGGTGTCGGCGATCACGGTTGCGAGTATATGACGGGCGGTTGTGTTGCGGTATTGGGAGCAACGGGCGTAAACTTCGCGGCAGGAATGTCTGGCGGAATAGCATACGTTTACGATCCAGACCAACAGTTTGACCTACGTTGTAACTTAGAAATGGTTGACCTCGAACCGATGTTTTTGGAAACGGACATAGAAAAATTGCGTGGAATGATTCAAAAACATTACGACTATACTGGCAGTCAAAAAGCAAAAGAACTGCTGGAAAATTGGGAACGAACGAAAAATCTATTCGTAAAAGTAATCCCAATGGAATACAGAGCAGCACTGGGTCTGACAAATCCGGTAGATTTACAATCCAAAAAAACATCTGCGCAACAGGTGTTACAGGCATAGAGGAAAGGTGTGTCTCCCATCGCGGCGTAGCCGTGATCCGAAAATCTAGTCCCATAAGGATAACCTTTTGCGTTACATTGATTATGTGTACCATTCGGCAAGTCGTTGACATTCCCGAAGACAGGCACTTGGTTATCATTGTGCCTGAATACGTTCCGGTAGGCAAAACGGAAATGAGTATTACGTTCCTGCCTATCCCCGATTTTTTGTTTGAAGATATTTGCAATCTTAAAGACTCGGAAATTTATTCTCTCATAAAGTGTGTAGAATTGTCGCAGTGGGTAGTTGCACTCCAAACGGCAAGTATAAAACTTAAGGAGCGAATTTTCGCCAATATGTCAAAGCGGGCAGCAATGATATTACAGGAAGATGTTGAGTTTCAGAAACAAAAATTTATCAGACAAGAATTTCAAAAACAATCTGTCTTATCTGCCGTTGAAGAAGCACAGATGGAAATCACTAACACTATCCAAAGGTTAGTAGATGTCGGCGTAATTACAACGCACTTGGCTGATACAGAGTTTCCGTTGGAGAAGTAAATTGTCCACTTACAAAGAATCCGTTTGTAAATCGTATTCGATAAACCGGAGATATCGCTAAATCAGAGGATGATTCTGAATGGAAACAAATCAGAGTAAGGAAAAGGCGCCGCCCGGACTTGAACCGGGATATGACGGATTTGCAATCCGTTGCCTTAGCCATTTGGCGACGGCGCCTAGTGAAACCTGAAACGTGTCAATCACCCCATTGACCCACGGACGCTGTATCGGTTGGCTAAATCGAAAAAAATCACATAATCGGTAAAATTTGTAAAAATAGCAACAACCGACTGTCCGTACTTCATTATCTAGTCGATATAACCTTAACCTATTTTGTCGTATTCGTAAAGAGGGACGATATTATTTTTTACACGTTGGGTTTTACTATGAAACGTTTTTTTTTCAGTATCTTGTTGTATTTGGCAGCGATAAACTTTGTTTGTTTGTTGTCACCGAACATCGTTGTTGCGGCGGATGGCTTTGTTAATAATTTGTCGCCGAAAATTGGTACTGATACTGTTATCACTTCGCTTTACGCCAAAACGCCCGCAGAAAAAGAATACATAGAGAAAGTTGTTGCAATGCGTGATGCGGGCGAGATACCATACGACACTTTTTATTCCGCTTATCGTTACGCAATCAAAAAAGACAAAGACCGTCGGTTTTACTATTTTGAAAATACGCTTGCTACTTTTTGTGAGGGAAAACGAATATCGTTACCGAACGTTTCGGGGTTACATAAGACGCGATATTATTGAAATACCGGATTTTGTTTCGCACGTGTAACATAGGAAAGGTTAAAAAATCTACGGGTTATTTCCTTGTGTGCGAAAAAGTTGTATAACTATATGTAATGTACGCTGTTTTGCGCTGTATTTGTTTGTTGTACAACTTTTTTTATTGCGTTCAATAATGCTTGTTCAATTAAAAACTTATTCTCTTATTGGGATAGATGCGGCTCCGGTTGACGTTGAGGTTGACGTTTCGTCTTATGGGCAGCCGCTTACCATAATTGTTGGTTTGCCGGAGACCGTTGTTAAAGAAAGCCAACATCGTGTTGCGCGGGCGATTGAGAATACCGGTTACGATATGCCACGTCACCGGATTGTTATCAATCTTGCACCAGCGGATTTACCTAAACAGGCGGCTTCGTTCGACTTGCCGATTTCGCTTGGTGTTCTTTACGGTAGCGGGCAAATCGCGATTGAATCTGATGTGTTACGCAAGTACGCAATGGTCGGCGAACTTGCTCTGGACGGAATGACACGTCCGGGACGCGGTGTACTTTCGGTTGCGTTGGCTGCTCGTAAACAAGGTTTACGCGGTATCATTGTGCCGTATGAAAATGCGGCGGAGGCGGCAGTTGCGGAAGGTTTGGAAGTGATACCTGTTCGTTCGCTTGGTGAAGCGATAACGTTTTTACTTGGTGAAACGCCGATTGAACCGTACCCGTCTGTTTCGCCAGAACAGTTTGAAAGTCTCTGTGATTATTCAATTGACTACACAGACGTTGCCGGTCAGGAAACGGCGAAACGCGCGGTAACAGTTGCGGCGGCAGGCGGTCACAACTTGTTGATGATTGGTCCGCCCGGTACCGGTAAAACGATGCTTGCGAAACGTTTCGCTACAATAATGCCGCGTATGACGCTCGACGAATCACTTGAAACGACGCGGATTTTCAGTGTACTTGGCAAGATGAACAGCGACGTGCCGTTGCTCGCGACACGTTCGTTTCGAGAACCACATCATACGATTAGCGAGGCGGGACTTGTCGGCGGCGGCTCGCCGCCATCGCCCGGTGAGATAAGTATGGCTCACAACGGCGTATTGTTTCTCGACGAGTTGCCGGAGTTCAATCGCCGTACGCTAGAAGTATTACGACAACCGTTAGAAGATGGTTATGTTACAATCGCGCGTGCGGCACAGACGAGTACGTTTCCGGCAAACTTCATTTTGATTGCCGCGCTCAATCCGTGTCCGTGCGGTTATCGCGGCGATTCGCGGCGACCGTGTCGGTGTTCGGCGATTCAGGTAGATAGGTATATGTCAAGGATTTCGGGACCGCTACTTGACCGAATTGATATTCATATCGAAGTTTCACCGGTTGATTATCACAACTTGTCGCGCAGGTCAACGGGTATTTCGAGTGCGACGATGAGCGAACAAGTGTTGGCGGCTCGCGAGATTCAGACGAAACGGTTTGCAAAAAGTAATATACGTATGAACGCAGAAATGTCGCACCAGCAAATTTTGTCGTACTGCCAAATCAACGAAGAAGGTCACACGATTTTGAAATCGACACTAGAAGATTTTGGCTTGTCCGCACGCGCTCACGACAAAATTATGCGTATCGCAAGAACAATCGCAGACCTCGAACACGAAGAACAGATTAAGCCGCAACATTTGTATGAAGCTATAAACTATCGTACACTTGACCGAAAGTTGTGGAAAGCGGGAGCGTGAAGATTATGTAATGGTCGTCCATCGATGTTAGTTGGTTGTGAGAATTACATCAAAGGTTATTACCCTGCTATGAACGAAAATCTGAACTCCCTATTGCAATCTTGTGAAAAACCGTTATAACTTTACTAATGACCGTTTGGTGGTATTTTTCACTATTAAACCTTAACCTACCTAGAATCAATACTGTTATGAGACAAAATACATTTATCCTGTCAATAATTACTGTTTCGTTATTCTTGCCTGTTGCGTCGTTTGCGGACGATACAACAGCACCAGATGCTGAATCTGTCGCAAAATCGGATGTTAATCCGGGTTTGAAGTTCCTTGACGATGCTATGGACAAAAAATTGAAGGCGAACGAAATTTCAGAACTTGATGCCGTTGTCGATTTGTGCGAGAAGGCGAAGAATGAAGGTCTTACTGGTGAGAACCTCGACTTTTGTAACCAATTGTTATCCGCGACACGTTTGCAACGCGGTATGCACAACGGCACGAACATAATGGGGCTGATACAGGGCGGTAGTTCGCCGGACACTTGGAAGAAGAATAAGGATTTGGCGTTGCAGGACTTGAAAGCCGCCCTCGAATCGAACCCCAAGCAGCCGCAAGCGTACTTGATGTCTGCCCAACTGATGATGCTTGATGTCGTTGATGATAACGCTGATGTGAACGCCGCGAAGGTCAAGGAAATTAACGAATTGCTCACAAAAGCGATTGATAACGGTCAAGACGTTCCAGAAATTCAAACACGTGCGATGTTGTTCAAAGTACGGTTTGAAAAGGATACGGCGAAACGTGAGGAATTACTAAAGAAGGCAGCCGAGTTGTCCGCCGACGCACCCGAAATACTGTTCTTACAGGCATTGAATTTCCAAGAAATCGGAAAGTATGACGAGGCAATTGAGGTTGCGTCGAAAATGCAAGAAATGAATCCCGATGACCAACGTGCGATTGGATTGATATTGAATCTTTGCGTTGCACAGAAAAAATTTGACAAGGCAATTCAGATTATTGATGCGATGTTGAAAAATTCACCGGATAACGCGGAATTATCACAACAGAAAATTCAGTTGTTAATGATGAACAAAAAATTCGACGAAGCAGCCGACCTCATTGATAATCTCTTAAAAAAGAAACCTGACAATCTTGAGCTGTTGTTCCAGAAATCTCAACTGCTAACGGTGACTAAGAAGTATGATGATGCAATAAAAATTATCGATGCGATGATAAAAATTGCTCCCGATAATGACAACTTATTAATTCGTAAATCGTTTGTGTTAGATATTGCCAAACGATACGATGAGTGTGTCGAACTGTTGAATGATGTCTTAAAAAAAGAACCGGAAAATTTATTTGTGTTGCGTCTTCTTACTGCTGCTTACACGAATCAGAAGAAGTTTGATAAGGCGTTAGAAACGGCAGACAAAATTTTAGAAATTGAAAAGTCGGATGAAACTATTACATTGAAAGCAATGGTGTTGGTATCTGCCAAACGATTCGACGATGCGGTTAAGTTATTGGATGAATCGAAAGACGTGTATGAATCGGAAGCGGATATCAAATTGACGAAAGCAACTATTTACTTGGAGCAGAAGAAGAGTAAGAAGGCGTATGTTTTGGTAAAAGAGGTTGTTGATGCTGACGAGAATAACATTAAAGCGTTGAAGATGTACGCAAATACGTTGCTGAACATCGGCAAACATCAAGAAGCGAAGGAAGTGTTTGAGAAGATTGTAAAAAAAACGCCGGACGACGAGGTTATGCTTAACAATCTTTCGTGGTTGCTCTCCACATCGCCTGACGACAAACTTCGTGACGGCAAACGGGCATTAGAACTCGCGTTGAAAGCGTGTGAGTTGAGTAACTTCGGTGAAGCGTATATTCTAAGTACGTTAGCCGCTGCCTACGCCGAGTTAGGAGATTTTGATAAGGCGTTAGAATGGTCACAAAAAAGCGTTGACCTGTCAGAAAAAGAGGACGATGAGGAGCGTATTGAAGCCCTAAAAAAAGAACTGGAGTCATATAAAAACAAAAAACCAGTACGAGAATTGATAACCGAAGAATCGGATGAAGAGTAGATGCAGTAAAACACGTTGGCTATTGTCCGGTTGCAAACTTCGCCGATTACACAAGACACGGAGGAATGCAAAACTATCACACTAAAGTGCAAGCGAATTCTGCACACACAATGACAACTTTTTGGCACTTCGCCGTGTAATTTCGCCTGCACTTGCCCCATAAGAGAATGTATAATTCAAAAAATTTGCCGAACACCGCTCCCATCATTCTGCACGGAAACAACTTTGACCAGAATCGTGGTTGTCAGGCGCTACGGTTGACAACTCAAATGATTTTAGACCGTTCCCTGCCCGATGTACCGCGACTACACGCTAACATCTTTCGTAACACCGACCCGCAGTTTCACGAACACGAACCTGACCCGCACTCTTGCGGTCTGCGTTGGGAGATTACCGACCGTTTTCACCCCGCCATCT
>JAITST010000324.1 GCA_031287585.1 Planctomycetaceae bacterium
TAATCTGTACTTTCCCAAAAATCACAATATGGTGTCACCAACTTATAACGACTTTACAAAGTCATTTTTCACAGGTAGGTAAGGATAGGTAAGGGTAGAATACAGAAACTATCCTTTCCTACCATTAACTATCTGTGAAAAAAAAACTTATTTTTACGAAATCTAAAATAATAAATCTAAAATCTAAAATTCTCCCCGAACGGTTAGAACTTATGACCTACTTCAGAAATACCGGCTATACGTTATTCGCCATTCCGCGTCGAATTGTTTTTCCAGCAGGAACGGCAGGCAGCCGGCGAAGCCCAGACTGTTTTTCTGGTTGAATAAGAATTTTGCTCCAAACGTTATGTTCAGATATTCGTCGTGTTTGCGGCGGTCTATTGTTATTTGTTCAGTTGAACCGTTTGGCGCGATGAAGTTTGCGTTTATGTTGCTCGCCTCTCCTAACGATTGCGTCAAGTGGGCTTCCGCTGATACGTTGAAACCGTTCAAACCTCTCGCCTTTGAAAAATCCCGATACAACCATCTGCCAATCGAACCGCTTATATACACATACGTCTGCTCGTCCCAATGACCGACATGCGACATCGCGCCCGTGTTCACGAAATCACGGATACTTACCGAGTCGCCGCCTGTGTTCGCGTCGATCTGTACGAACAGATTTGCGAACACCGCGTTATCCGGCGTGTACTGCAAACCGACAAACGGCATAATGTGCCACGCCGAATTTTTTACTGTCAAAAACGGCAACGAGTACGTATCCGAATCGCAAACGGCACGGTCTTTCGCGGTCGGTGCCGAGACACTCATTCCCGCCGATAACGCCGCCCAACGTGAACGCCAAAGTAGGTATTTGAGCGTTACCGTTACGTCGCCAATCGTTCCCACATCGAGGTCGTCGTTACCGAACCCGCTGCCGATTTTTTGGTACGTGTTCGCCGTTAAACCAATCGGAACCCGCATCTCAATCGAGCCGCGATTACGCCAAAACGCCCATTCAAGTCCGGGTGTAAAACGAATAACGTTTGCGCCGCGATTAACAATCGGAGCGTTGACGAAACAGTTGTAATCAAGAATGATACGTGTTTGCGGCAGCACGTTCATATTCTCCGAAATCTTGACACGTCCTAGCAAGTGCCGCTGGACAATCGTATCCGGTATCTCAACGTCATACGCAAAAACTGCATCAGCCGTGTTTAGCGTACTGGATGTTACAACAGAATCATACGTGTTAAGCGTAACATTACCCGGCGCGGTTTGGTTCGCGTAGTTTGATAACGGTAAACCGTTCGGCGGTAAAAGCATCGCAGCCGACGACGGGTCGCCATTTATCATATACCATTCGAGCGGTCCGCCGGGGTACTTGTTCGCGTCCATACCAAACGGTGATATTTCTGTACGCCAAAAGTATGACTGCCCTGAACCTGCGGAGGTTGAACGACCAACGCGATTACCTCGCGAATCAGTCACGTCGAAGTCGAACAAATTTGCTCCGCCGCCTGATACGTGAGTTCCAACCGCGTTATAACGCAACTGCCCCGAACCATAAATTTTCGTACTCATACTCGGTCCGAAAGCGTCACCTATCATTTCCGTACCGTAATCGTAAATCGGATTGAAAGAGATGTGTTCGTGTTTCGGCGTTGCTTGCCGCTTCTGATGCGCGTTTGATGTCTTCCGCATCTCCTCTTCGGCACGGCGTTTCTCGTCTTTACTCATCTGATCGTAACCAGCCGGACGGTTTCCGCCAGTCAACGTATTGTTACCAAGATTATTCGGCGCAACTTGCTGCTGGTGTCCGTAAGTGTACGGTTGTGGTTGATACTGATAGCCAACTTGTGGTTCCGGCGCAACGAAACCTTTGATACCGCCGTATGAAGCCGGAACCGGAACAGACGGGTCGAGAAAACCGTTTTTTTTCGCAACCGGAACAGCGTCGGGATTCTGATTACCGTAAACGCCGCCTTTGAGAATGAACGACGTGTTTTCGCGAACTGATAGTTGGTCTGGTGTAACATACCGGCTGCCGTCGTCGGCTGTCACTTTCGGTGACGGTTTTTCAGTTGTACCGGTCAAAACGTAACGCATCTTATCGTTGACGCTTTCCTGCGCAGCGCAATGGTTCGACAGAAATATCGACACCACTATCGCGGATAACAGTTTGAGCGTTTGACGAGCCACGTTTCAGTCTCCGGTTTGAGAACCATCCCAAATCATTGCGCAAGTTATCTGCGCAATATCCTTGCGGAACAAGGAACTATTGCGAGAGTATCGACGGTTAAGGACAGCGTTTTTCAACGAAAAACACTAAAATACACTATTGCTGTAAAAACTCTTCTATAACTTATAATCGTTACACAAGGTCTGTAAGATAGTGAAAAATTAACGATTATTCCGGTATTGCCAATTATTGACTTGACACAAACTATTGCCAACTATAACGTACAAACTGCTACCAAATGTAACGGTTAGTAAGGATTTTCCTGTAAATCCGATTCTATTAGATAATTGGTTATCTTTCCACAAAGGCAAACTCCGATACACAAGCCAACGTCAGACGGATTACAAAATGTAATGATGTCTGACTATTGTGTTTGTCGGCATTGTTTGTATTGCCAACCATTTTGCAATTCCGTCACGAGGAGAAATTTATGAGAGTTTTTACTAATCGTTTTTGGTTAGCGTCGGCAGTTATTGCCGCGGGCTTGTCGCCTGCCGCACTTGCACAAACTCCGGCACCGTTACCAGCAGAGCAAGTTGTTCCAGACGCGACTGCTGTTAGTCCGTTCACACCTGCCGCCGAGCAAACACCTGCACCAGTTCCGCCGGCACCGGTAACTGCACCGCCAACTGTTGCGCCCGCGATTCCGATTACGGTCACGCAGTCTTATGTCGAACCAAGTCCAGACCTCGAAGTACGAATCGCGGCTCTCGAAGCGAACTTGAAAAAGAAACAAGACAAGCCGGATTCAAAGAAGGCGTTCACTAAAACGGTAAGCGGACGTGTTTACTTTGATAGTTACAACGTAATGGATCAGAGCGGCGGTGTGGTTGAGAATCAACAGACAAGTCTCACTAATTTAAAAAACTGGAATGGTGTACGTGACGCGCGTATCGGTGTATCCGGTGAAGGTTACGAAATCCTCGATTACACTGTTGACCTGGGTTTTACACAGGCAACAGGCAGTAATGCTCCTGAAACTAAAAATACATTCAACAATAACGGTGTCAATTTCAAAGACGTTTCACTGGGCGTTAAAAACGTTCCGTTACTCGAATATGTCAGAATCGGACATTATCGTATTGAAGACGGTTTGTCGCACTTGGTCGGCGGAACCAACACAACGTTTTTGGAATTTGCTGACCGCGACTTTGCTTTGTCACGCCGTATAGGAATTAGTTCACGGCATCTTTGGGCGCAAGACCGTTTGCGTTTGTTCACTGGTATTTTCTTTGAAGACGATTTCGTTTCCAGTGGACGCTTTTCGCAACGAGACAATCAGGGAACAATCACAAACATTCGCTTGACTTATATGCCTTATGCGTCACGTGACAAAGACGGTAAGATTGACGGTAAATGCTTTACACTGTTCGGTGGAAATTATTCATATATTGACGTTACGAAGAAAAGTGGTGTAGCACGTGCCGATTGGCAAAGCCGTTTTGACACGTTAGATATTGGTCGTGTTTTCCGAGTAAACATTGACACTGGTAACTACCAAAAGTTTGGACTCGAATTTGCGAAGCAAAACGGACCGTTCACGTTGCAGGCAGAAGCGTTTTTCAATGTTTATGAAAATGCGAAGACTTGGAGTGGGGATACGGAAGCGGCTGGGGTAGATTTAGTACGTCACGGTAGAACAGTTTCCGGCGGTTACATCATGGCTCGTTACTTCCTCACCGGCGACTTCCGTAAGTTCAATGCTAATAACGCAACCTGGGGTGCGGCAAGTCTCAATCACAATCTTGACCTTCGTAAGATTTGCGATAGAAACTACGTTTACTGGACTGGTGCGTGGGAACTAGCAGCGAGATGGTCGTATGTCGATTTGACTGACCTGTGGAATGTAGGCAACTCGTCAGTTACTTGTGGTGACATCAATACGTTGACAGTCGGCTTGAACTGGTATTGGAGTCCTCAGGCACGATGGATGTTTGATTACAGTCACATTATGCCAAACAAAATCCGTAACGGTAATGTCCGCGATGCGTCCACAACAGATTTGTTGTCAATCGCGTTCCGGTACAACTTCTAGTTGTATGAAGATGTAGTTGAGTTGTTTCTGATAAAATGGCTCAACTATAATTTGTCACGGTTGGAATTTGTATAGACATTGTGTAATGATTCTACATCCTTGCTTGAATAAAGTTAGAAATTTACGCTACATAATATAGATATAGTAGGCGGTAGCGAAGCGTCCAGTTAAATTTTGCTGACGCGCAGTTACGCAGTGTTGGCTTCACCCAGCGTAACTCCGTCGGAGTACCGACTAACGTTACCGCCTACTATGAAATAACCGTTAAACGTTCCTATAAATCCCTACCCCGTAGGGGTTAAATCTCGATAACTCCGTGCGGCAGCACGGGGAAAAGTACCAACAATAACCCAACCCCGCAAGGGGTTGAATAAAGTGTTCGATTCAGTGATTGATTGCCCCCCTTACGGGGCAAGGATGTAGAAGAGCACCGTTGCCGTCGGCTTCAGCCGACAGTGTGTTGTGTTCGTGTTAAAACATCAGAAACAAAATTTCTATGACACAATCTATCTCTGACCTAGTTCGTTATCTCGACAACCTTTTCCCGCGTTCGCTTGCGGAGGGTTGGGACAATACAGGTTTGCTGGTTGGTGACGCGAATCGCCGTGCCGATAACGTTATGACTTGTCTCACGCTCACCGGTGCGACGTTGCGTGAAGCGGTTCGTGAACACGCGAACATAATCGTTACTCATCATCCGTTTCCGTTTCACGCGGTAAAACAGATAACAAACGAAACTGTAACCGGACGTTTGCTGCTGGAATTGGTAGAACATCAAATAGCGATTTACAGCCCGCACACGTCGCACGATTCGGCGGCAAACGGAATAAATCAACAGTGGGCGGAACTACTAAAACTAACAAATGTCCGTCCGCTGATTCCGCAAACAGACGACGAAACAATCGGTACCGGACGTATCGGAACGTTGACCGAGCCGGTCTCGATAATCACGATTGTCCATTTCATAAAAAACAAAATGCGGCTGGACACTTGCCAATACGTAGGCACACCGACAAACAAAGTATTGCGGGTAGCGGTGACTTGCGGAGCCGCTGACGAACTGGTAGAACAAGCGAAAAAACAAAACGCGGAGTTGCTGATAATGGGCGAAGCCCGTTTCCACACGTGTCTGGAAGCCGAAGCCGATAATCTATCACTAATAATACCCGGTCACTACGCCAGCGAACGTTTCGCTCTTGAATACCTCGCGGAGAGGATAAAAATGGAGAACAAAGTAAACGCGTGGGCATCGAAAGATGAACGAAATCCGATTAGGACGCGGTGATACCGAACACACTCCGCCAAAAAATTTTCGATTCATCCCCCCTTGACGAAAAGACAAAAAATGGGACAATTAGAATCATAATTTTGCGATGGGTGTCAGACTTTCCTGACTTCCACAAACAAAAGGGCGGTTAGCTCAGTTGGTTAGAGCACTAGCTCGACAAGCTAGGGGTCACAGGTTCGAGTCCCGTACCGCCCAATTGTTATTATTATTTGTGGTAGAACTGCATTTTCCAAAAATTCACAATGGTAAGTGTGCGCAAAACAAGTTTTTTTTCACAGGTAGTCAAGGATAGAATACAAAAAACTACCCTTACCTATCTGTGAAAAAATGTCTCGGTAATTTTATCATTCTATTTACGTTTGCGTTTCCAGCACTTTGTTCATTCTTCGTAATTGTCCACAGGCGGCGTTTATTTTGTCTCCTTTTTTGTAGCGGACTTTTACTTGAATGTTATTTGCTTTGAGAGTTTCTGTGAAGTTGCGGATTGTTTCCGCGTTTGGAGTTTTGTATTTTAGTTCTGTTACCGGATTGAACGGAATTAAGTTTACCACCGCAGTTCGTCCGCGTAATAGTTTTGCTAATTCTCTGGCGTGTTCGGGGCGGTCATTCAGGTTTTTTATCAGCACATATTCAAACGTTACACGTCTGCCAACCTTCTCAAAATACTCGTCCGCCGCCGCCATTATCGGAGCGATTGAGTTTACCTTGTTTTGCGGGACAATCTCACTGCGCAAGTTGTCGTTCGGGGCGTGAAGAGAAATCGCAAGTTTGTACTGACAACCTAAGTCCGCCAACTTTTTTATCCCCGACGGTATGCCGACTGTCGAAATAGTCACCTTTCGCCCGCCGAGGTCAAGACCATCCGTCGAAACCGTTTCCACGAGCGCATTTGTTAGATTATCGAGATTCAATAACGGTTCACCGGTTCCCATTACTACCAGATGAGTCAAACGTTCACTCGCGGGTAACAAAGCGTTCAAACGCAGTATCTGCTCCATAATTTCGCCGCGTGACAAATTCCGCACGAATCCGTCCAGCCCGCTCGCGCAAAACCGGCAACCCATCGCACAACCAACCTGCGTACTCACACACGCCGTTCGGTGATTCCGGTCGTCGCGAAGTAGAACACATTCGATACAGTTTCCGTCGTTCCACTCGACCAAAAGTTTTTCCGTCACGTCTTCCGACTTCGTATGAACAGTAACCTTACCCGCAAAAACGCTTGTACCAAACATTGTCGTGAGACGTTCCCGTAACTGTTTCGACAAATCACTCATCGCCGCAAATTCGAACATCTTACGGCTAAAAACCCAACGCCGAATCTGCCCAATCCGAAACACTGGCTCGTCCCAACTGGCGAGCAGCGTGGTCAGTTCGGAAGATGATTGTTCGAGGAAGTTTGGCATTTTCGGATTGTTAGATTGCGTTTCCCATCGGACGGCACGAATTCTTTCCGGATTGTGTTCCGCCAATACACTTAAAAGTATTTCACTGAAACGCGGTGATAGCATGCGTTGTTAAAATACCTCACTTCACCAACGGCAACAAGTATTCTACTGTGCTATTCATCGTATCCAGTTTTGGATAGTCTTCTTCCGGTATTTGCACTTTCAGACGTTTCCGCAGTTCCAGCACGACATCCAGCACGTCCATGCTGTCCATACTCAACTGCTCACGAAACGAAACGTCATCCTTCAATGTACTCAAATCATCGTCAGGCGATATTTCCGAAAGTATCTCGATAACCGCCGCCTTAATTTCTGCACCTGTCATTATTAAACTCCGCTGATGATAAAAAACGTAATAACAAATTCAGGGCGGTTACAACGCCACGTCGTCCGCCCCGATAAATCCAGTACCAATATCATACTCTTTTATTACAGATTTTGAAAGACGTATGAGAAAATTTTAAGTGGGAAATTTAGCGAAGCATATGCCCCGCGATTATAACTGCAATTTGAATCGCGGCACAAGTGTGACACCCCGCAACTAATTTTGTACAGTTATACCGAACACGTTGAAACTAATTATTTTTTACTTCCAACAACTCTCTCGCCGTTCTCGAATCTGTCACCAAATGTGTCCACAGGCGTAGATTCTCGTTTGCGAGCAGCGGTCTTAAAGCACTTTGTTTCGATTCTCCGCATTCACCGCACGGACCAGCTACCAGTACGACGTACTTACCGTTGTTGTCTCTTGCCAACCGTACAAGGTCTTCCAGTTCAAATAACGTCACCGCTCGTACCGGACAAACTTCCGTTATCGGACCTTCGTTTGAATACGGACGGAATTGTACGTCTCCCAGCCAGCCCGCTTTTTGCATATCCGTCAGCACTTCCGGTTTCAGATATTTTTGACTTACCAAGTGTGTTAGGTATTGCACAAGCAAACCGTGTTTGTGGTCGGCGGCGGCTAACGACGTTACCACTATGTCGATGTCGTCACGACACTCGTATGACGATTTTATACCCGGATTCGTTTTCAATTTCTCGTAGTCGGCGTTATCAACTACCGTCTCCGAGAACAACGCAACGTACTTGACATTCGTAATTGACGGGTCGAAATACGTGAAGTAGTTTGTCGGTGCTTTGTGCGGTTCTTGCGGTAAGAAGCCGCCTGCCGAAATTGCGTGCAGGACAAGCGGCGGAATATCTTCGCCGGAGTTTACCTTCTGCGCAAGACGTTTCGCTACCAACATTGCCGCGTAGCCCGCTCCCATTCCGAGATGAACCGATTGTTTTTCGGGAGCGTTGGGAAAACGTTTCCTCTTGTCGCGAAAGACTTGGTCGATTAAAGTGACAATCATATCGGCGGCAGTTGACGTTACGTGTTGTGCCGCTGACGCGCCGGTCACGTTTACAACAGTAATTTCGCCCGGATGTGATTTGAGGTCGAATTGCGAGTAGATTCTGTCCGCAAGTCCTTTTTCAAGCGGTGGCTGCAACATCAGAAAACCGCGATGGAACGCTTCCCAAAATAACGGATAAATTTTCTCGCGTGTTATGTCGGGACGCCTCATTTCGTCGTTCACCCACGCCGCAACCGATGCCGCTGCACCGCGTTGACGCTCCTCACCCAATTCCGCGCCGCTGACACTGCCGAGCGATACGCCGAGTTGGAAAAAGAAATGGTCGCATATTGCAAATATAAGTTCGTCGCTTTCCTGCGTTGGATGCCAGCGACCGCTGCTGCCTGTTCGTGCTTTTGACATGTTAGTAGTCCTTTCATTGTTTTGACCGCTTGATGGTTCACTGCGTTGTGAAGTTGTTACTCAATCGGCGGTACAGTTGTAACTATTGGATAATACTATTTTATCACTTTTTTTCACAATGAGAATAGGCGTGTGGGGAGAAGTGTGGGGAAATTTTGCTTTTTTTGAAAAATAGACGGAATCGTGAAAATTAGAATAAGTAAAAATGTTGCATACAATAATATCCACGCAAAGTCGTTTTATCTCATCCACGTCTTTCACGCCGAAAAATTGTTGCAATCGTTAAAGTTTGCCATTATTGGGGACGATAGCCGACGCAATGTGTCCCTTTCCACCACCAACTTGTAACGAATAAAAATGTATGTACCTCAAACGAATTGTTTTTGCCGCTGTTTTAATTTGCCTGCTGCCGCTTTATTCTGGCGCGGACACAACCAATACCGCTGATTTTTTTTCCGGGAATTCGCTTTATGCGCAATTGTCAGTCGATTGTGGTAGCAATGACGAAGAGGATAATTCGCTGCTTCTCGGACAACGCACCCGCAGACGGAAGAACAACGGCGGCGTAGTCTGGGTTAGCACGTATGGGGCGGTTACATCAATGGACGACGCGGAATACAATGATTACTCGTCGAAGACAACCGTTTATGGTGTCGCTGCCGGATACGATGTGAAAATTGGTAGTAAGGCACTTGAACGAATTGGTTTCTTCTACAACTACAATAACAGCGAAACAGAGTGCGGCGACATTTCTACATTCGGAACGAAGGACAAAACCGACACGCACCTTGCCGGTATGACGTTCACAAAGTATTTCGCGTTTGTGCATTTCTTTTTGAAGGGCAGTGTTGGTTACGATAAAAACACGATCGAGTTACCGGGGGACGGTATTGTAACCCCCGGAAATCCGCAACCGAATTGGTCAGGTAATAGTTTGCAGGGGAATTTTCACGGTGAGTTTGGTTTCGATTTTTGTCCGAGCGATAATTCGTGGGCGATAAAACCGTACCTCGCGATTGAGTATAATTACCTAAAAATGGACGAGATGAAAGAAGGATACTACAACATTACACTTCCCGAAGAAGATTACAGCGCGTTCAAAACACAAGTCGGTGTTCGTGTCAACAAACGTTTTCACAATCTTGTTCAGGTACAAGTTCGCGGCGCGTGGATACAACAGTTGTTAAAAAACAACGACCCGATTAACACGTTGAACTATTCAACATTCATGGGAACGCAAACGCCGACAATGTTCTACGGTAACAAAAAATGTTATGGGGTACGAGACCCGTTAGTCGGACGCGGCTGGATAACGCTTGGCGCAGGCGTGAAGATTGGCAGCGACCAGCAGAAGTGGCGGATTTTTCTTGATTACGACCCGATGTTCAACGAGTACCGTTCGTCGCACGTATTCAGTGCAAGTTTTCTGTTGACGTGGTAACGGCGAGGCACGGTTTCACGATGGTTTAATGCACACAAAAAAACGCCAGCAATAACGCTGACGCTTTTTTGTACCAATCTACCCGGCAAGGATTCGAACCTTGTATAAGGGAACCAAAATCCCTTGTGTTACCAATTACACCACCGGGCATCAAACACACACGCTACCATTTTATACAAAACGGACAAATAGACAAGGGGGAGTGAAAAAAAAATTTTCCACTTGCCCCCGTTTACACCGCTTGACGACAGGTGGATTGAAAATAAATTCTGTGATACAATAAATCGCGAGAAGCGATGGTCTGGGTTATCGTTCACGGACATTGCAATAATTAACCATTCGAGTAGGCGAGGGATCCCTCGCCCCTCTTCAAACCGGACTTGCAGATTTCCCACATCCGGCTTACATTGATGTACTCATTTTTAGCATTCACGATTAGTCATTTTTATTTGGTACACTCCCAGCGTTTTGTACACCAGTTGATACCAACTCGTCC
>JAITST010000329.1 GCA_031287585.1 Planctomycetaceae bacterium
ATGTACTCCGTCGTGGTTGTTCGCGAATTTTGAAACCCTTCCCATTTCTACGGAGTAAAACGATGTCAAAGACCTGTTTCACTTTAATCTTTACTTTTCTGCTTTATACGGCAGTCGCAACAACCGCCGCCGAAAACATCGCGTCCCAAGCGAAAGTTACCGCGTCCAACGAATTCAATGGTGATTACGTTGCCGCGTTTGCTGTGAACAGTAGCGTTCCGAATCCGCTCGGTCAAAACGATAAACGCGAAGCGTGGTGTGTCAACGGGCAAAATTTTCGTAATGGTAACGGTGTACGTTTTACGCTCGAATGGGATTTGCCGCAAAACGTTGTCGAAGTCGTTTATTTTGGTCGTACCGCATGGATGATTGAGGAATGTTTCAAAGATTACGAAGTGTTCATTGACGGCAGCGAAACGCCAATCACCAAAGGTACTCTGCAAAAGAAACACGGTGCGCAGCGTATTAAACTGCCGCAGACAGTCGAGTGTAAAAAGTTGACTCTCCAATTCCTCAATTCGTACACCGACACGTACAACCCCGGCGCGTCGGAAATTGCCGTTTATTCAGTTGTTCCTGCCGACGGAGAACTTGCTAAGTTCACGAACGAAAAACGAACGTCCGAAGAAAACGCTCTCGCTGAAAAAGTTATTAGTGGCGGTTTCGGCTTCAAAGATGTGTTGGTTGTCGAACGTAAACCGCTGCAAACTTCACACGTCTATACGTATCATGTCGAAGGATTCAAACCCGGCGGCGGACTTCGTATCTATTCACCGGAAACCGATAAACTTAAAACCGTCGTTGATGCCGGTGATGGGATGATTATTGACGCTGACCTTCATTGGAACGGAACGGAAGTTGTCTTTTCGTGGAAAAAGAAAGGTAAGTTCATTGGCTCTGCCGCTTCGGTTTTGGAAGATGTCAGCATACACTCCAATCCCGACGAAAATTATCAAGTTTATACAGTCAACATCGACGGCACAAATCTGCGTCAGATAACCAACGCTCCGTACAACAATCTCAACGCCTGCTGGTTACCGGACGGCGGTATTGCTTTCATCAGTGACCGTAAACCGGCGTATGCGTATTGCTGGGTAACGACTTCACCGGTTCTCTACCGAATGGAACGCGACGGCAGCAAGGCGAAGCGGCTCTCCGCGAATTATCTGATGGACTTCACACCGTCAGTTCTTAACGACGGTCGAATAATTTTTACACGATGGGAATACGTTGACCGTTGCGCTTGTCCGATTCAGTCACTTTGGACGATTAATCCCGATGGTTCAAACTTGGCTGGCTATTTCAAGAACCGTATGATTGCACCGGGAACATTTATGGACGCTAACGCGATTCCTGATTCACGGAAAATTTTTGCGTTGGCAACAAATCATAATGGTTCGTGTGTCGGCGGAATAGTGCGGATAGACCGTAATTTCGGAGCGAACGCCGAAGCGGGTGTTTTGAACACAACACCGGAAGTTGACATTTTCAAAGCGAGTTGGTGCTGGGGTAACGGATTGTCTGGTCCGTATGAAAAACCGTTTGCTCTCGACGAAAATACTTATCTCGTAACGAAGTCCGGCGATGTTCAAGTCCGAACAACGAACGGTTCACGCGCAACGTTGCTTGTCAAAAACGAGGCGGCTGGCAACGGTTATTATAGTGTTCAACCGATTCGCGAATATCCGTTGCCGCCGGTTGTGAAGTCGGGAACGGCAAACGGTTCGCTTGCTTTACCGGAAGACGGAAGAGTTTCCGGTAATTGGGCGGTTGTAACGATGCAGGATGTTTATAACGGTTTAGAGCCAACGGTCAAACGCGGCGAGGTCAAGCGTATTGCGGTTGTGCAGGAAGTTGAAAAATCGACACGTGCGCCGCTTCAAGTTCCGTGCAGTGAATCGCAGAACGGTTTAATGTCTGTTCAGACGTTCGGGTTTCAGTTTCCCGTTGTGTCGTGCGGTGCAACTTACGCTGCGAAAAAAGTTTGGGGATTCGCTGATGTCGCCGACGATGGTTCGGCAACGTTCAAGGTGCCGAGCGAAGTGCCGATTTATTTTATGGCGTTGGACGACGAAGGTCGAGCGGTTCAACGAATGAGAACGTTCACGCACTTGATGCCGGGAGAAGTGCAGGGTTGTGTTGGTTGTCACGTTGACCGGAACACGCAAACACCAACTCGCGGACACAGGACAACATTAGCAAACACGGAGATTCAGGAATTGCAGAAACCGAGTTGGGGTGTTAAGGGATTTTCGTATTTGGAAGTTGTTCAACCGGTTTTGGATAAGTATTGTGTTGAGTGTCATAATCCGAAAGAGACGGGAACATCAACCTCTGCAAAAGGAAAACGTCTTGACCTTACCGGCGACCTTACTGACTTCTTCTGTGCTTCATACGACAACCTCGCCCGCAAAGGAACGCTAGGCGAAAATAACTGGCTCGACGGCGGTGTTCCCAGAGACAGCCGCCGTGAAGGTGTCAGTCCTTATACGAGTTGGATTTGGACTATCAACGGCGCGGAGTGGAACACGTTGGAAGTTGCACCGAAACGGTGGGGAAGTCCGGCGAGTTTGCTAGCCGACCTGTTGCGAAACGGACATCCCGACGAAAACGGTATGAAACGAATTGAAGTACCGCAGGCTGATCGGGAAAAAGTTTATCTTTGGATTGACTTGAACGTGCCGTACTATCCGACAAGTTCGTCGAATCATCCGTTGCAGTTAGGGTCGCGGCGAATGTATCCAACTGAATTAGACGCGGTGCTTCACGACGTTTCAGTACGGCGTTGCGGTGAGTGTCATAATCCAAACTTACCGAACGAAATCGACTATCGTAGAGGTTCTCCGCATATCGTCCGGTCAAAAGAAAAACCGTTGCCGAGAGAGTTTTACACAAAGTTTATGAACCCGGAAAACAACTCGTTTCTGTTAGCACCGCTAGCGAAAGAAGCGGGCGGCACTCAAAAGTGCGGCAAGCCGGTTTTTGAAACCAAAGACGACCCTGACTACAAAAAAATCATCGACACATTCAAACCGATTCAAATGTTAGTAACAGAAAAACCGCGTGCCGATATGCCGGAATTTGTAGAACCGCCGTGTAGAGTCGTGCAATAGTGAAGGGCGAAAAATCGTTCGCCCGTTTGAGGTCGTGTGCGGATAACTAACACTCTTCACTCACAAGCATCCGTGCCGCGTCGCGTAAAAATTCTTTAGTACTTTGTTCGCGGCGTTCGGCTGTTGTTGTGTCAATGATTAGTTGGAAGTCAACCGACCAGCATCCCGTTACGTCTGGCTCGATGTACCAGTGCGGTTGCACGGCTACCGACTGATGTACCAACTCGAATCCGCCTTCCGACTGACTTACCGTCTCAATCGGGAACACGTAAAAGTTACTCGCGCGCGATGCTTTTAGCCGCGCGTCAATTCCTAGCCAATCGTCGAATAGTCCCAACTCTGTCGTGTTGTACAAATCAAGCGTAGTACTCAAGTCGCCGTAACGTTCCTCGTTCACGTGAAAATAACGGTCGTCAGCACCACCCGGCATTCCCGCGAAGTTCAACTCTGTCGCGAAATGTAAACGATAACCCGCTGGCAGATTCTCAAAACGGTACGCGATATCAAACGTATTGCTATCAGCACTCAACGAAATCGCTTTACTAATTTTAATCGTCTTACCGTATGCGATACCCTCGCGTGTCATCAGCAACTGAATCCGTCTGTCCTTTTTGCGAATGACAGCGTTGTAATCGCCTTGTACGAAGTCACCGTGTTCGGCTGCGCTGCCGTCGATAACCGAATCAATGTTCGTATCGTAATCGTAAAACAAATCAATCAAACTCTTACGCGGGTAACAGTCATACCGCAAATGATTTTCAAGTCCCGCCTGTTTGAACACAACGCGGTCGTGAATACTGCCAAAATTTCCATCACCATCTTTCTGACCGGCACGGACTTTGTCGTGATACGCTTCCTCACGGCGCGTCAACGTTGCGAGCAAATTATGCGTGATTTTCTTCACGTCGAGTTCATACATCATACCGCCGCGATGCGGTGCGAACAACGCGTAAACGTGTTCGTTCGACAATCGTACTTCGTTACGACCGTCGAAATTGAAGTCTGACGTTTGCGTTTCAACCCACGGCGATTCTTTCTCTGTCGCGTCGTCAATTGCGTTGTCCGCCTTGATGAGTTCGGCATAGACGGCGTTACGCAAATGCGGCAGATAGATTCCGCCAAACGCGCCGTGCCAATAACTGCAATTACATTGTCCGCGATAAAGCAACTCGCGCGCGGTATCAATTTTGTAACCTTCAAAACCTTGCGCGGTTAATGTTTCGAGCCGCATACTAACGCTCATCATACGGCTGTACATCTCGTCGCTTTCGGGATAACGTAATTTGAAGTTTCGCCAAAACCCGCCTCGCAAAAACTTTTTCGCGGGATACAACTCGGAATGATTTTGTACTTTGTTCGTAACGTCGTGTAACTCGTTTTGTTGTTCGGGACGTAAAACCCACTCGGTCATCTCACGGTAACTACCGTCGGGAATGTAAATCTTGCCGAGCGGTTCAAGGTCGAAAATCGCTTCGGACGGCGTTGTTGTGATGAGCCAACTTGAGTTTTCAGATAGCGCATCGAAGAAGTGGTGAAGCCACTTGTCGTGATAGACGTGCGAATAAGTTTGAGGCCACGTACCGAATTTTTCGCCATCGTCCGCGTGAACAACTACCGCGTTGTTCACCCGTCCGCCGATTTCCGCGAGATAACGAATCGTTTCATCGACGTTACCGAACGGGATAAGATAACGTAACCGTTCGCTGCCGGGGAAAACGGACATCGTTCGTCCGTCGTCCTCTGTTAAGTAGTGACGAGTCAACTCGTTTTCGGTCAAACCGGCGGAACGAAAGTGACAGTCGTCAAGTATCGTGTAGTTCATTCCCGCGTCAACCAAATCGCGAACGTAAGATTGTTCCCAAACACGTTCGGGTATCCAAAGTCCGCGAATCTTCGCACCGAGCCGACGTTCGAGCCAATTGGTGTAAAGATTAATCTGACCGATACGGTCGCGCGAGGGCAACATCGCGAGAATCGGTTCAAAGAACGCGCCGCCGATGATTTCGACACGATGACGTTCGATTAAAAGAGCGAGCCGGTCAAGGTATTCCGAATGATTTTCGGACAACCACTCAATTAACGAACCGCTCAAATGAATAGCAACCTTGACTTGCGGATACTGTTCAAAAACGTCCAAAAACGGCAGATAACTTTCCTGATAAGTCTGTTCAAAAACGTGCGAAAAATTGCCGACTGGCTGGTGGTTGTGCAACGCAAAAATAAATCGGACTTGCATAAATGAGTAGTTTGGTATGACGAGTATGTGGAAAGATTGGCAAAACAAGTAAAACAAACAATCTACAACGCCGTGACAATCATTAAATCAATAACAAACGCTACAATCGTCACAAAAAACAACTTTCTTGAAAAGCGGGTTTGTGATTGTTGGGAAAATATACTTGTTCGGGAGCGTGAGAAAAGAGAAAACAGGTATCTTGGTCAAGCAAAATATCCCGCATTTTTCAACAATTCCAACGACTCGTTTTAGTTTCCGAACAAGTCTAATAAAAACTACCCCTATCTATCCTTAGTCACCGTAAAACAATAAAACGCTCTTGGCATAGCAATAGACGACGGAGTTTTCCGCCTATTGTTATACAGGTAACGTTTGAAAAGTGCGTTACTTACATTACCAATTAGATGTTGACAAAGAATCTTTACCCCGCACGGGGTTATCCATGTTTAACCCCTACGGGGTAAGGATTTGCGTTGTTCCTTGACGACAAGCATCCCCCGATACGTTTTTGATGTTCAATAATCAACATTTCGGGTTACGATTACATCGCGACACAAACAATTTTCA
>JAITST010000345.1 GCA_031287585.1 Planctomycetaceae bacterium
TATCACTCGTACAACTCTAAATCATTTTTCAATTTTTTCACCGCCCCCAGTACACGTACTTTTCCAAGAAACTACAGAAAACACCTGAATGCATGTATTTTTCGCATTATGATTTTTGGGAAAGTACAGTTGAAATATACGTACAAATCTTTCCCCTTGCGGGGTAAGTGTCCGTTGTCAACATATACTCAGTAACAATGCGAACACCGCAACTTGCAACCGTGATAACCGCAAACGAAAACCGTTGTATTACAAGCAATCTAAAATCTAAAATTCTACGTCATTCTATCGGTCTTAACGTTGTTTTGAAGAGGTCTTTGTCCTCTTTCAGTTTTTCTTCGTTTCCGAAGACGCAGATGTTGTTTTGTTTCATTGCGTCACGGAACATTTTCGCGAAGTCTCTTAGGTCAGACAATGTTGTCGATAGCACTTCGTCACGGCGTTGCTGGACTTCTTCGCGTTTTTGTCCTGCCAGTATTTCCATCGCGATTGTTCCGCCTTTTGCCGCCGGCGTTTTCGGTTTGTCCAAACTGCCGATTGTCGCTATGATTGCGTTCGTTAATTCTTCGTCGGTCAGTTCCAGTTTCTCCAAAAAGTTCGCAACACCTTCGTATATGTCAACAGTTCGTTTCAAGTTCGGGTCACGATACGACCAAAGCGAGACGATACCAGAGCGAGTTATCGAAACGCCGCCGCCGTACGCGCCGCCTTGTACGCGGATGTTGTCCCACAAGTAGCCCGTTCGCAAGATATTGGTCAACACCAGCATCTTGCCTGAATACTTCGTTCCGTCCTGTTTGTAGTTCGCCGCTTTCACTACGTACTGAACCCGCGACGGTATAACAACCGCTTCGTTCAACTGACCGAGCGGTTTGTCGTTCGGGTCGTTTGGTTTGTTCGTTAGCGTTGAGTTTTTCGTTAGCAAACCTTCCTTGAATTTTTTCGCAAATGTCTCTTTGAGCGAATCGAAATTTTCTTCGTCTAACGTTATCGAAACGAAATCCAAGTTCTCACGGCGCAGAAAATGATTTGCGTACGTTTGCAACTTTTCCGTCATATTCGGGTTCTTTTCGAGTTCTTTGAGGAACTTGTAGAACTCAATTCCGCCCGTTCGCTCGTCGTACAAGTCGTCACGCGAGAAGTACGACGCAGCCCGTGTTTGAGCGAAACGGTGTCCGTTCGACATCAGCGATTGTTCCAAATTGACACGCATTTCCTTAATAATTTCTTTGATGCGTGCGGTATCGTCGAACTTCGTGTTGTTGATAATCTCAAACAACAGGTCAAGTCCCTGTTCGACTTTCGGTAACATAACTTTCGTGTTTATGCTTATCCGCACATCGTACTCGCCGCCCGTTCCAACCAGATCATACGAACCGACCGCAGTTGAAATTCCGCCAGTGTGCAAGTCGGTCTCGTTACTCAAATCGGCATACGTATATTTCGCCGTGTCAAGCCGTCCGAGTAATTCCGTCAGCAGCGCCGCGTAAGAACTCGACTCCGCAATCGGTTGCTGTTTCGCTTTGAAGTAGAACGATATGTACGCTATTTTGTTTGTGTCAACAGTCGTGTTCACTACCGGTATATCGCCGACCGTCAACCGCCTGAACGGAATATCTTCCGCCTTCTTATCAACGTCCGCAATCGTGAGACGCGGAATCTTCGCGACATCCTCTGGTTTGTCCGGCGCAGATTGACGCGCGAGCAAAACCTGTTGTTCGCGTTTTATGTTTTCGAGTTGCTCGTTTGACAACGACTCTTTAATCTTCGCGAGTTTAGCGGCTAGTTTGTCCGCACGTTCTTTTTCGAGACCTTGTTTCGGTTTCAACATAACGAAGCCGCTTGACTTGTTGTCGAGCAGATACTTTTGAATCAGGTTTTCAAAGTAGTTCTTATCAACGTTGTCACGGATTGTTTTGAGAATTTTTTCAAACCGCATATCACGTAACGGATCGCCGCCGTAACTCCACGAGTCGATTACGTTCATCGCGACCGCTAACCCTTTCGGATAACCGCCCGACATCTGAAACTCGCGTAGTGAGAACTCCGTGCTGTTCAACGCTCCTTCGATAATCTTGCGGTCAATGCCTTCCGTTACAAGTTTTTTGAGCGTCGAGTCTACAATTTCGATAAACTTCTCTTTCTTATTCGGTTCAGAGTTTTGAACGATAATTGAGAAAGTCGGCTGCAATATCGAACTATCGAACGAGCAATTCACGTCCAGTCCGAGTTCCGCGTCGAGCAACGCACGGCGCAACTGTCCCGCTTCACTATTGACGAGAATGTATGTCAGTAAGTCCATACCAAAGTACAACTCCGCGTTTTTCAAGTCAACCGGCAACATATAGTTCAAACTCAAAAACGTTTTCGCGTCAGTCGATTCGCCCGTATCAACTGAATAATCAACCGTTACGTCTTTCGGTTTGTCGAATTGCGGCTGTGGTACTACGCTTGCGTCAATTTTTTGCTTACTGAATTTCGATAGGTACTCTTTGTCGAGAAACGCGAGTTGTTCCACGATGTCGCTGTTACCGTAGAGAAATATCATTGAGTTTGACGGATGATAAAACTTGTTGTGGAACGCGATAAACTTTTCTTGTGTAAGTTCCGTAATGTTGTCAGGGTTGCCGCCTGAATCGTTTGCGTAAGTCGATTGCGGGTACATTGATTGCTGAATCGTTCGGTATAACAGATTCTGCGGCGACGAGTACACGCCTTTCATTTCGTTATAAACGATACCGTTGTAAGTGAGTTCGTCAGTGTCGGGATTAACTTCGTAATGCCAACCTTCCTGCATCAGAATTTCGGGAATCTTCTTAACGTTCGGAAAAAAGACGGCATCAAGATAGACATCCATCAGGTTGTGAAAGTCTTTGTCGTTACGGCTTGCGACCGGATACATCGTTCGGTCGTCGGACGTGAAAGCGTTTAGGAACGTTTGTAGTGAACCTTTGAGTAAGTCAACAAACGGCTCTTTTGTCGGGAATTTTTCACTGCCGCAGAGAGCGGAGTGTTCCATCACGTGCGCGATGCCGGAACTATCAGTAGGCGGCGTGCGGAACGCGATACAGAAAACTTTTTCGTCGTCTTCGGACGCGAGTTGTAACAGTTGAGCGTCGGTTTTGATGTGAACAAACATTCTGGCTTCCGATTTGACTTCGTCAACCTTTTCAGTCCAGAGTAATTTCCAATTCGGGTTTGGTGATTCTTTCATACTATTGTTGGTGGATTGGGTGGGGTTAGCAAACAGCGGTGCGGCAAGCAAGCCAAACAACACCGATATGTAACAGGTAAAAATTTTTGTCATAGTTAATACATTGTTAGTGGGTTATTGGTTGTTAATGTTGAAATCATGGAAATTTAATTTTAACCGACTCAGTAACGGGTTTCAAGTGGTGCGGGAAAACCGACCGTCAATAGGTGTGTAAAAATAAATGGAGGATTTTATTTTAGATTTTGTGTATTAAAACAAAATCTAAAATTCTTTTTCTTTCTTCGTGGTGAAAAAACTATTACTGTGACGACAGTTGGCAAATTTTGAGTGTTTCCGCGTGCAGAATACTGTTTGCTGCAATTGCGTTTGCTACTTCGATTGACTGCTTCCCGTTCCAGCCGGAGAAACAGCCGCCGGATTCTTGCATTATTATCAGCAGAGGTCCCGCGTCCCAAATACTCAACGCCGGGTCAACCATCACGTCGGCTCTACCGGTTGCAACTAACGCATAACCATAAGCGTCGCCCCACGTCCTTGTCAAACCCGCTTCCGCTTCCAACGCGTCAAACACGTTTGAACATTTTTGCTTTTGAAACGTTCGTATCTCGCTCGTCAACAACAACGCTTCACCAAACGATTTCGTTTTCGATACTTCCGCCCGCACCGGTTTGTCGAAATATTTACCTTCACGCCACGCGCCAACACTTTTCGCCGCCCAAACTCTCTCGCCAAGCGCAGGCAACTCAATAACGCCTATCAACGATTCGTCACCGTGCCTTACGCCGACTAACGTACTGTACAACGGAACACCGTGAATGAACGATTTCGTTCCGTCAATCGGGTCAAGTATCCACTGCCAACCGCTCCCGCCGCGTTTCTCTGGAAACTCCTCGCCGAGTATCGCGTCGTCGGGAAACATTTCCTCTATACGTTTACGTAATAACAATTCGGCACCGCGGTCAGCCGCAGTAACAGGTGTCATATCCGCCTTCTGTTCGACGACGATGCTAGCGTCACGAAAAAAAGGCAACGTAAATTTTCCCGCTTCAAGAGCGATTTGTTTAGCAAATTCAAGCCGTTGTTGCATAGTTGTAATGAGATGAGTGTGAGGGGATGTTTTACTCGAACGATTGCTAAAAATCCAACGGTTTCAACCACGTTGTTTTCAGTTTTTCTATTGGCACTTCCATCCGCGTTTTTCCGTCGTGCGTTACTTTCATTATCTGATTATTTGTTACGTTTCCGATTTTTGCGTATTGCAAACCTTGCATTGCTTTCTCAAATTGTTCTGCTTTGCTTGGATTTACTTCGCAGATGAAACGGGTGTTAGATTCGCTGAACAATTGAGTTGTGTCGTCTAAACCGTTTTTCGGTAACGTTACGTTTACACCTTTATTTCCCGCAAACGACATCTCCGCCAGACTTACCGCTAACCCGCCTTCACTTAAATCGTGACACGCGATTACGCAGCCGTCATTTATCGCTTGGTGGAGCGAGATGAATATCTGTTTGGCTTTTACCGCGTCAACCTTCGGCGATTGTCCGCCTTTTAGTTTATTTACTTTTGCGTAGTGCGAACCGCCCAACTCTTCTTTCGTCTCTCCTACCAGATACACAATACTTCCATCCTGTTTGAAATCCATCGACACACATTTCGTCACGTCGTCCACCTGCCCCATCGCACTGATTAGCAACGACGGCGGAATCGCTATCGTTTGACCTGTTTCACGGTTTCTAAATTCGTTGTTCAAACTATCCTTACCACTCACAAACGGCGTTCCCAAAACTGTCGCTACATCGTAACACGCAATCGCCGCCCTGACTAGCGAACCTAACGTTTCAGGTCGTTCCGTATTACCCCAACAGAAGTTGTCAAGAATCGCAATCGTCTGCGGGTCAGCACCAACCGCGACCGCGTTCCGTATCGCCTCGTCAATCGCCGATGCCGCCATATCATACGTATCGAAATCGCCGTAACACGGATTCATCCCGCACGATAGCACAAGCCCGCGCTGCGAATCAATTCGCGGTCGAACAACCGCCGCGTCACCGGGTCCGTCGTCGTTCGCGCCGACCAGCGGCTTCAACACGCTCCCGCCTTGAACCTCGTGATCATATTGACGTATTATCCAATGTTTACTCGCAACGTTAAGCGAACTTAGTATCGCAAACAACGAATCGCTCAGCGACAACGTTTTACTACCCGCTACCTGTTCATTCGTCAGCGGTGTCACCTCCGGCGGCGTATAAACCGCGTCACGCACAATCGGCGGACGACCATTGTGCAGAAACGACATCGTCAAGTCCGCGACTTGCGTTCCGTTATACCGCAACACCAATCGCTCTGTTGGTTTGAACGTTCCCAATACTGTCGCTTCGACATCTTCGCTCTCGCAAAGTTTACGAAACTCGTCCCACTTTTCCGTCGGTACCGAAAACACCATTCGCTCCTGTGCTTCCGAAATCCACGTCTCCGTGTACGTCAGTCCTTCATACTTAACCGGAATGTTTTTCAGTTCAACCTCCGCTCCGATATGTTCGCCCATCTCACCGACCGCACTCGAAAAGCCGCCCGCGCCGCAATCTGTTACCGCCGTGAACAACCCCTTGTCGCGTGCCTGCAACATAACGTCAAGCACCATCTTCTCCGTTATCGCGTTCCCGATTTGTACCGCGCCGCCTGAAAGTGTCTCGCTCTCGCTTGTCAACTCCGCGCTGCTGAACGTCGCGCCGTGAATACCGTCGCGTCCGGTTCGTCCGCCGATTGCAACGATGAGGTCGCCCGCTTGCGGATTTTTGAACGACAACTCTTTCGGAATAATACCGACGTTACCGCAGAAAACGAGCGGGTTGCCGAGATAACGTTCGTCGAAGTAAACCGCGCCGTTGACTGTCGGTATTCCCATTCGATTACCGTAGTCGCGAACACCGGAAACGACACCGCGTATGATTCGGCGCGGATGTAGTACGCCTGCCGGTACTTTGTTCGCGTCGGTATTCGGTGGTGCGAAACAGAAAACGTCGGTACTGCAAACGGGCTTCGCGCCCATACCGGTTCCCATCGGGTCACGGATAACGCCGCCCAGTCCGGTGTTCGCTCCGCCGTAAGGTTCTAACGCGGACGGATGATTATGTGTCTCTACTTTGAAACAAACGTTGTACTTCTCGTCGAACTTAACTACGCCCGCGTTGTCAGAGAACACGCTCACGCAACGGTCAGCGTCACCGAGTGTCTCGCGGATTTTGACAGTCGCGGCGAAGATGGTTTCTTTGAGCATATTCGTGAACACGCGCTCGCCGCTTGGGTCTTTGTAGCGGATTCGTCCGGCGAGAGTTTTATGACTGCAATGTTCACTCCACGTTTGGGCGACGGTTTCCAGTTCGATATCGGTCGGGTCGCGGTCGAGTTTGACAAAGTGCGACTTAATAGTTTGCATCTCCGTTAGTGACAGATACAGTTGACCGTCACGGCTCAACTTCACAAGTGAATCGTCGTTCATCGAACGAATCGGAACTGTTATCAGTTTGAACGTGTAAGGCGAACCGAGTTGCAAGCGGTCAAACGGCAGCGAACCGATAATCGCTTGTTCGATTGCGTCGTTTGACAATAACTTGCTGCAAAGAGTTTCCAAACCAACATCGTCAACACCAACAATCCAGTATTTACGAAACGCCCGAACCAATTCCGCAGTAATGCCGAAGTCAACCATCGCGTTACGGGCGTTTTCACCAACAGTATCGGTAACACCAGCTTTTGGAAGAACATAAATGGTTTTGGCATCACGCAATTTGGAATCAGGATGTTTGTCAAGCCGGCTATCGTGAACGGCACCGAACACAGCGGTTTCGGTAACTGAATCAACAAGCAATTTCCGGCAAACCAATTCCGCTTGTGACTTGTCAATTTCACCCTGAATCAAGTACCCCGAAGCGAATCCAACTGCAACCGAATCCGCTCCCAAAACTTCAGCAGCATCACAAGCCGCCGCTTCACCAATCAAATCACGTTGTCCGTCAGCGCAATGAATAACAATTTCCCAAAGCATAGTTGTTGAATGTTAGTTAAAGTAGAAAGAGAGAAAAACAACCGATACATTCTACAATATAGCACAACGTAATAAAAGCCCCAGCCGTAGAGAGATTAGTTACAGTTGAATCCATTTCTCCAACGCCAGACGTAACTTTTCCGGGTCAATCGGTTTTGTGAGGTGGTCGTTCATTCCGACATCAAGACTCTTTTGGTAGTCCGTATCCATCGCGTTCGCGGTCATCGCGAGAATCGGCAGCCGATCAATGCCGGGCTTATCCAACTGCCGGATTTTTTGCGTCGCCGTCAAGCCGTCCATTTCCGGCATCTGAACGTCCATCAACACCAAATCAAAATCATTTGCCGCAACCGCTTCGACCGCTTCAATGCCGTTGTTCACAATTTGCAACTCAACTCCGTGCATTTTCAAAAGTTCCAAAGCGACCATCTGATTGATTTTGTTGTCTTCGGCAAGCAGTACCTTTGCACCGCGAATATCGGCTCTTGTTTCGGGTACGCTTTCCTGGCTTTTGCGGAGAATCCGAAACGCCCGCTTCATCATTTCCTTCAACTCCCTCAGATTGATCGGCTTCACCAATATCCCCGCAACATTCAACCCTTGCGTCTGGTGCATACAATCCTGCCGGTCATACGCCGAAATCATCACGATATGCGGCGGCGTAATAATGCCGTCCCGCGAGTGAATTTGCCGAATCGTTTCAATGCCGTCCATTCGCGGCATGCGCCAATCCATCAAAACAAGTTCATACGGATGTCCGCATCGGGTCGCCAACGTGAGTTTCTCCAACGCTTCAACACCGGAAGCCGCAGAATCCGCACGCATACCCAGCGATTGCGTCAACTGCATCACAATGTCCCGCGACTCCGCATCGTCATCAACCACCAACACTCGCCGATGACTGAGCAGAACCGCCGACGATTCTTTCAACTCTGCCGCCGCTTTCAAAAAGTTTGCGGTAAAATGAAACGTCGTTCCTTGCCCAAGCGTGCTGGAAACATCGATTGAGCCGCCCATCAATTCAACAAGATTCTTGACGATTGCCAATCCCAAACCCGTGCCGCCGTATTTTCGCGTCGTCGAAATATCGGCTTGCGAAAAGGAATCAAAAATCCCGTGAATCTGGTTTTCCGACAAACCAATACCGGTATCCGTTACAGCGAAATCAAGGCGATACTGTTCCGGCAAATCCGTTTTTTCGCGGCTCGGTTTGGCTGAAATCGTAATCGAACCTGCCTGCGTGAACTTGACCGCGTTGTTCATCAAATTGATCAATATCTGCCGCAAACGCAGCGGGTCGCCGATAAGGTTGTCAATCAAATCGGGAGCAATATCGACCAGCAATTTCAAGCCCTTTGCTTTCGCGCTGATTTCGATCACATCTTTGATTTCCGAAAGCACGTCCGTCAATCGGAACGGTATCTCTTCGAGATCAATTTTACCGGCTTCGATTTTCGAGAAGTCGAGAATATCATTGATAATGCCGAGCAAATTGTTGGCGGCGGTTTGCGTTTTGAGCAAATAATCCCGTTGTTTGTCGTCGAGTTCCGTTTGCAAACAAAGATAAACAATTCCGAGAATGGCATTCATCGGCGTTCGGATTTCGTGCGACATTCGGGCAAGAAATTCGCCTTTCGCCAACGTCGCCGCCTGCGCGGAATTTCTAGCGTCCGTCAACTGCCGCTCCGTTTTCTTCAAATCCGTAATATCGGAAAACCAAGCCACCGCCAGTCTCGTTTCAATATTGAGCGCAAACATTGTCGCAATGAAATAATGTTCTGTCCCGTCGGCAACGGTCATCGCATAGTTTTCATCAACATAGATTCCGTCTTCGCAAATAACCTGCCACACTTCTTCCCGTTTTTCGCGGCTCTTGAAACAGGTGTTCACGGATTGTCCGGCTTGCCACCGAAACAGTTGCTGCCCTAATTCGTTGACCCGCTGCAACTGCCCGCGTTCGGACAGGATCATCACACTCGGCGAAGTGTTGACGATTCGGTCGAGCAACGCTTTTTCTTTCGCTAATTCTTCTTCGACCATATTCCGGTTAATGGTCGAAGCGATCATTGTACTGACGGATTGCAGTGTTTGAACTTCGGAATCAAGCCAAACCCGTTCTTGCCGGCAATCGTCAAAACCAATGAAGCCCCAGAATTTGTCCCGAATCATAATCGGAACAATGAGCAGCGAAATAATTCCTTGCGGTTTGAGTATGTCTTGTTCGGCTTGCGGCATCAAACGCACAATGTTGTTGATGCAGCGACCTTGCGACAAGACATCGTTCCAAGTCGGCGTATTTTCTCCAAAGGCAATGTCTTCGACAATGCCTGTCCCTTGCATTGCGGGAACGTTCGGAGACCACTCATAGATTTGCGAACTCATCAAGCGTCCGTTTTTGGTATAATTTTTCCAGATATAAACGCGGTCAACGTCTGCGGCTTTCCCGAAAATATCGAGTACGCAAAGAATGGATTCGTCGAAACTTTCCTGCGTCGCGTTGACCAAATGGCTGCCCGCTTTGGCAATCGCTTCTAAAAGGGCTTCACGGTGCCGCGAGCGGAGTTCGGCTTCTTTTTGCGGGGTAATATCCTGAATTGTGCCGGAGACTTCTATCGGCTGCCCGTCCGAAGTATGATGCGACACGCCGCCGATTGAGTGAAAATACCGGTATTGTCCCGCCGCGTCCTGAAGCCGGTAAGTGTGTTCCCATATCTCAACTTCCGCTTGCAGCAGCCGCACAAACGATGCCTGCAAATACGGAAGGTCGTCAGGGTGAACAATGGAAAACCATTGCTCAAACGGAAATTTTTTCCATTTCGATACTTCGTAGCCGTAATGCGTCGAGAAATCGGCACTGATTTCAAAAGTGTTGTCGGACGCGTTAAAACGCCATTGTCCGATATTTGCCCATCGAAACATATCATCAACGGCTTTGCGGTACTGTGCGAGTAACTCGTTGGTATCGGGCTGGGAAATGCTGGACATCGGTGATAAATTGAAAATGTAAAGGGAAATGTAAAGGACAAGGACTCTAAACTTTGAATAAACGGATTGGCAACACAGCAGTCTAGCACAATTCCGCAATGCCGTCAAGAATGTTTCACGGAATTTTCAAGGAATTGTCACCATCACTTCTACACGCAATAAACCGCCGGATGATGCCGGCACGTATTGTTTGGTGAAATTATACAATAACTTGTACAGACACCCCTTGCAATTTCCGCACGATATGTAATAATGTCTCCCTTCCCGTTGCGTTGCACGTGACGGCGTTTGTTTTGTTTCATTCACATTTCACTTATGGAGAAAATTTAATGTCTGCTTTTCCGAATGTTAAAAAAGTTGTTTACGAAGGTGCTGAGTCAACCAATCCGCTTGCGTATCGTTTCTACAATGCTGAACAAAAGGTCGAGGGTAAGACGATGAAAGACCACTTCCGTTTCAGTGCCGCGTATTGGCACACGATGCGGGCTGGCGGTTCTGACCCGTTTGGTTCCGCGACAATGGTACGTCCTTGGGAAGGTAACGTCGATAATGTCAAGAACGCACAGAAACGTGTTAAAGTGTTTTTTGAGTTTCTCGAAAAAATGCAGTTACCGTACTACTGTTTCCACGACCGCGACATCGCGCCGGAAGGTAAAACGTTGGCGGAGTCGAACGCTAATCTTGATGAAGTCGTAAAAGTTTTCAAAGACGAACAAGCACGAACCGGTGCCAAGTTGTTATGGGGAACCGCGAATTTGTTTGGTAACCCGCGTTATATGCACGGTGCGGCGACGAGTTGTAACGCCGACGTGTTTGCGTATGCGGCTGCGCAAGTTAAGAAGGCGATGGAGATAACGAAAGAACTTGGCGGGCAGGGTTACACGTTCTGGG
This sequence comes from Planctomycetaceae bacterium, assembly GCA_031287585.1. Classification (GTDB taxonomy): domain Bacteria; phylum Planctomycetota; class Planctomycetia; order Pirellulales; family Thermoguttaceae; genus UBA8133. The sequence goes on from JAITST010000345.1 coordinate 11,137, forward strand.
GCGGTCGCGAAGGTTATCAGTGCATCTGGAATACGAATATGAAGCGTGAACTCGACAACCTCGCGCGGTTTATGCACATGGCAGTTGACTATGCGAAAGCGATTGGGTTTAAGGGACAGTTTTACTTTGAGCCGAAACCAAAAGAGCCAACGAAACATCAGTACGATTTCGACGCGGCGGCGTGTATCAACTTCCTCCGCGCGTACGGTTTGGAAAAAAATATCAAGTTGAATATCGAAACGAATCACGCGACGCTCGCGGGTCATTCGGTTGAACACGAACTTGAGTACGCTGCGCATCAGGGTTTTCTCGGTTCGGTTGACGCGAACACTGGTGATACGTTGTTAGGTTGGGATACCGACCAGTTCCCGACAAACGTTTACGAGACAACGAAAATGATGCTGGTGATATTGAAGTACGGCGGATTCAAGACGGGTGGTTTGAACTTCGACGCGAAAGTACGTAGAGAAAGTTTCGAGCCGATTGACTTGTTCTACGCTCACATCGGCGGGGTTGACGCATTCGCGAAGGGGTTGCTAATTGCCGCGGAAATGCGAAAGAGCAAGGAACTGGAAAAGATGACCAAAGAGCGGTACAGTTCGTGGGACAACGGAATCGGAGCGGAAATAGAATCCGGCAAACACGATTTCAAGTCACTGGAAAAGTACATATTGAAGAAAGGCGAAATCGAGCCGAACAATTCAGGAAGACAGGAATTGTTTGAGAACATCGTGAACCGTTATACGTTTTAGTATGGTTGTCTGACCGTTGAAGAGCGTAGAAAATGAAAGCCCGAATCGTTAGCGAGGAATGCATGTAACGTTTCGGGCTGTTGTTTTTTTCACCTTGCATCAGTTACCGTACACTATACGATACAGTACAAAACGTCATTTCAGTCTCACACACTAAACTATACTCAATTCTGATTCTACAATCACGTTACGAATTTCTTTTTCCGATTTTGCGTTACGCAACTTATCCAAGAAGTCTTTTATTGTCAGCAATCTGCTTAGTCTTGCTAGCACTCTCAGATGGACACGGTCGTCTTTGGAGCAGATTAGAAAGAATATGTCTGTCAGATTTTCAAAGCCGCCGCCGAACGGGATACCCGATGCGTTTATTCCCAGCACTATGAACGTGTCGTCAATTATGTTACCCATCGGGCGGCGCGGGTGCATTAGGGCAACTCCGATATCTAACGCGGTTGGGTGTAGTTCTTCTCTTTTTCGTAATGCGTCACCCATCTTTTCGCTGTCCCACAACATTCCTGTTCGTCCCGCGACAGATGTCATTGTACGGATAACCGAGTCCTTCGTCCGCGCGGCTAACGGCAACTCAATACCGCCAGTCGGAATCAACGCCGCAATTGAAATAGTTTCGTCGGACGGTGCGGACTTATTAAGTATATCTTCGACTGTTGCCAGTTCAGCATCGTCGTCAGTAGCACCGAGCCGGCTTTCGAGCCAGTGGTGAATCTCACTCGACGAGAACGACCACCCGCCCTTGATTTTACGACCGGGAACCTGCCCGCGGTCAGCCATCTTTTGCAGTTGATTTTTCGGCAAGTGTAAGTAACTCGCAAGTGATTCGATGTCAAAATTGTCTTCAGACATGGGGGTATTGTTGTTGAATTGTTGTTGCTATTAGTGAACTTACTTAAATTGTAGGTTTTCCATTGCCGTTTCCACAAATTACGCCCACTACCAAAATTAGTGGGTAGATTTTGACGGGGAAACTAACAATAGCACTGGACTGCAAAAACTGGACGCGGAATGGGGGGGGAATAAGATATGTTTTTTTGGTTTTACGTTGACGTTAAAACATTGCTAACATGGTTTGTTTGACTTGTAAAGTGGTTGACGATTTCGTTAGCATTTTTACATTGCACGTTCGCCTCTTCCACTTTTCGTCTTACCCGAACATCGGTTGTTCATTCGCTTTTCTTCAATACACTTTTCGCGTTGTTAAGTAATTGCGATTGCGTAAAGTTTTGTTATCTCGCTGTTGTCTATGTTTAACAACTTCTCTGAATGTCGTACACCACGCCATCACTCGTTCGGCAACTTTACACTACCAAAATATAACTGGCTCGGCTTGTTATAACCCAGCGACGAATGCACTCGTTCATCGTTATACCAATCGATAAAACTTTTCAAACCGCGTCGCAAATCGTCAACGCTTTCGTGTCCGCGAAGATGAATATGTTCGTACTTCGCAGTCCACCAAAACCGCTCCATAATCACGTTGTCAATCCAACGCCCCCTGCCGTCCATACTATTTTTCGTCGTGACCAGCGAAGCAACTGATGAACTTTTCGCTCGTGTATTGTGACCCCTGATCGCTGTTGAAAAACTCCGGCTCGTCGAAATTATCGAGCGCGTCTTGCAAACATTCAACACAAAAATTCACGCCCATCAAGTTCGGCGGCGGTCAACGGAATCGGTTCGTAGTAAAACGACGAACGCGGCACGTCGAGCAACTCGCATTGCTGAGTGATGTTGAGC